>DAHWQR010000036.1 GCA_027340655.1 Candidatus Saccharimonadota bacterium | reverse complement strand
ATTATTTTTTCCCAGCTTGACAGCATCAATCCAAACAAAATTAAGGTTAGTCTCATTCCACCATGCGGCAGAGCGAGTCGCTTCAACTACCGACATATAAGTGTCGCTATTGTCCATGTATTTAGCTATTAACCCGACCGTTACACTTCGACGGTAGTCCCTCTTGGCTCGAACTACCATGGACCGCCACTCTTTAAGTTGACTCTTCTTGCCCTTAGCCACGTTCAACTTGTTAGCCACCACATCAGCGATGCCGCTATCTTCAAGAGTCAACGGTACTTCGTAAATATTGTCCGCATGCGGTAAGAGCACTATGGCGTCTTCGCCGACTCCAGAAAAAAGACTTAATTTGCGCATTACATTACTGTTAGCTGGTCGCTCACAGCGACCGACTAGTATGTCCGGAGAAATGCCCAACCCGCGTAATTCTCGGACGGAATTTTGAGCCGGTTTAGTTTTAGTTTCTTGGGATGCAGTAAGAAAAGGCAGATACACAACATGCACATATAGACAGTTCTCGCGTCCAACATTAATCGCAAACTCTCTAATCGCCTCAATGAAACTAAGCGACTCATAGTCACCAACTGTTCCGCCAATTTCGACAATATGAACATCATAACCCTTACCAGCAGCAATAAAGTATTTCTGAATTGCGCCGGTCAGATGAGGGATGATCTGTACATCATCACCGTCATATTTCCCAGCCCGCTCGTCGGAAATAACCTTGGCTAGCACTCTTCCAGCCATCACTGAGCTGTCTTTGCTCATTTCAACGTCCGTAAAGCGCTCATAGTGCCCCAAATCAAGATCTGTTTCGGCACCGTCTTTGGTTACAAAACACTCTCCGTGCTCACGAGGATTAAGTAGTCCGGCATCGACATTTAGATAAGGATCGCATTTTTGGAGATTGACGCTAAGGCCTCGAGATCGTAAGAGGTTGCCGATGGAGGCGGCAGTAATACCCTTTCCTAATCCGGAAAGCACTCCTCCAGTAACAAATATGTACTTGGTTTGGCTGCGAGCCACCACACTACCTCTTAATACTTAGGGCATGTTAGCACATCTAATTTCCCCGATACAAGAGAAAATTAATTTTTTATCTCTATTTCGCGCTTTCTAGGTACTGTTCTGCCGCGCTTAACTGTAAATCGCTAGTAGCGTTGGCCGGCTGGTTAACAACGCTGTCCGGCTTAATTCCTAAGTGGTTAATATCTTGGCCGTCGGGACGGTACCAGGAGGCAATGGTCACCTTCAGTTCTCCGCCGTCAGCCAAATTAATTAACTGCTGGACTACACCTTTGCCAAATGTTTGCGTACCAATAATGTAAGCATCGTGGTTGTCGTGCAGCGCCCCGGCAGTTATCTCGCTGGCCGATGCCGAACCGCCATTAACTAGTACTACGGTCGGTATACCATTTAAGATGTCGCCGCCAGTAGCCGTATACGTCTGAAGCACTGTATTGCCGTGCTTTTCTTGCATAATTTCCTGACCCGGCTTCAGCCACTCGCTGGCGGTAGCAACTGCTGCAGTCACTAGCCCGCCCGGGTTATCGCGAAGATCTAAAATGATTCCTTTGACGTGCTGGCTAACCATGTATGTAGCAGCTTGCTGAATCAAGCTTGAGGTGTCATTAGCAAAACTAATGATCGAGATATAACCTAGATTGCCGTTTATGACTTTATAGCTGACACTTGGCACTACAATGTTTTCGCGCTTAATTGTTAAGGTTTGTAGCTGCCCATTACGGGACACTGTTAGAGTTACGTCAGTACCTGCTTTGCCGCGGATGGCATTAACTGCCTGCTCGACAGTCATTTTTGCCGTTGAGTTATTATTTATATCAACTATGACGTCATTTGCCACCAATCCCGCAGCCGCAGCCGGGTATCCCTTGAGTGGCGACATTACTATAATTTGGTTCTGAGAGTTGGTACCAAGCTCGGCGCCTATACCGCTAAAAGAATTGTTTAGCTCAGAGCTAAATTGAGCCGCTTGCTGGGCTGTAAAGTATTCGGTGTATGGATCACCCACCGCATTAGCGAGTCCCTGCTTAATGCCGTTAAGCAGCTGCTGGGTGGTTAGTTGTCCATCGTAGTTATCAATTAAGGCCTGGTATTCCTGATTTACCGTTGAATAGTTAAGCTGATCCGGCAAAGATGCGTTTAAACCGCTGTTATGGCCATGGATATTGCCGTTACCAACATTCAGTCCTATTAGGTAAACGCCGCTTAGTATCGCCAGGCTTAAAATCGTAAATAGTGTCCGCTTCCAGTTTCGGTTAAGTTTGTCTAATTTAAGTTTTTGAATCATTCCCTACCTTACATTTATTACTTCAGCGAAGTACCTACTGGACTCGCCTTTTTTCACTCTAAGCTAGTATTGTATGACAAGCGCTAGCTTAACGATAGTGGCTTAAGGCTTACTGAGGATTAATGTACATCAAGTAATTTGCCGGCCATAAATCATACATAAAATGGCCGTAACCGTCTTCATTCATGCTGGCTACTAAAACATCACCACTTGGAACCACGCCATATCCAGGATAATTTTGTCCAGGCAAGGCTTTAACGATCATTACATGACCATAATATCCACCGTCAAAAGCAGTGTGTAGGGTAGACACAGGGGCGTTAGTTGCGCTGGACGGCTCAACGCCAATTGCTCCAACCTTAACGTCGGGGTAGATTGAAACCGGAAAGCTACTAGTCTCCCACCACCAACCAGCGTTACCGCTGACTTGGAAACTCGACTGACCTTCAACCGACGTAAAGTACCAGTAGGCATAAGATGTGCATTGTCTCTCGGGAAAACCATTAGCGTCGTTGGCCGAATAGCTCATTGAGAAGGAAGCGTTACACCAAGGAAGAGGATAGCCTCCGTTGCCGGAACCGATATCGCAGGCACCACCAGATCCGCCTGAAGGTGCGATATTTACCGCACTAGCGATTGCAGCGTTAGCGGCGGCCTGTTGGGCTTGCAAGGAGGCAATTTGAGCATTATTGGCTGCTATTTGAGCATTATAGTTACTTTGCTGTTGTTGGTTCATATTTAACAACTGCGTCTGCTGACTCTGGTCAGCTGCAACCTGTGCCTGCTGGGCCTGTTCGGTCTTGATTAGAGCAGCAACTTCATTGGCGTTATTTTGGGCCTGCTGTTGAAGAGTTTTAATAGACGTCAGTAGGCTATTTAAGTTGTCCTGAACTTTTATATCGTCCTCTTGTTTGTTAACGAATGAACTGAGATTCTGACTGGTAGCCAATTGCTCAATCATTGTCATTTGACCCTGCACGTACATCGTCTTGATGTCTGTGGCGAGATACTGCTTATTCAAGGCTATCTTAGCTTCATCGGCCGCAATTGCCTGCTGATCTTCCGCCTGCTTGGCGTTATCGCTTGCAATAGCGTTATTTATGTCGTTAATCTGAGCTTGGTAAGCATTGATTGCTTGTTGATAGTTTGTGGCTTGAACCTGTAAGCCATTGAGCTGCGCTTGAGACAATGCATTTTGATTACTAAGAGAGTTAATCTGATTCTGATAAATATCTGCGCGAACAATCGGAACGCCCGCCAAAACTAGAACCAGTACGCTTAAACCAAGCGCTACGGTTCGTAGCCGAATGCGACCCTGAATAAAGTGAGGCGAACGGATAGACATTTTATGGTGTTTATTTTTGGTTACCTCTTTAACTATACCATGTTTTGTCAAAGAATTTTACCCTCTCGATGTCTTTAAGCCCACCCTTTAGACCGGTCTGGATTAGCGTCCCAAGGACCACTCGTACCAACTAAACTGTTTGAGTTTAGAAAGTATCTCTTAACAAGCGCAGCTCAAAAACTTAACTTAATTATCTTATTTTGAATTTTAGGTACCGCCTGGTCGCAATAGAAGATGAAACGGCACCTATTACGATACCAAGTCCGAGCTCGATGGTCAACAAAAGCCAGAAGTGACTGTTAAAGAAATTATTGGCATAACCAATGTCCAACAGCCCTAGGCTGCTAGCCTGCAGAGTGCTGCTACTGGCCTGGAAAGCACCATTAATAACCGCCACCGAGATAATTGCTGCGAGTACGCCGTAAGTAATGCTCTCGACGACGAACGGACCTCTAATATATCCTGTACCGGCGCCTAGTAAACGCATGATTTGAATCTCGTCACGACGGTTAAAAATAGCCATCTGGATTGTATTAAAGATAATCAAAACGCTAACTACCGCGAATACGATAACCGCGATTACGCCAATGCGTTGCAATACATTCGTAGCATGGGTAATGCTGTCGATGGCCTGTTTTTCCTGACCGCTATAACTCGTGGGAGCTGATTCAAGAGCACTTACTTGAGGTTTGTCCAGAAAGTTTTTGATCTGACTGAGGTTGTTTAGGTTCACCGGCTTAATAATAATTGTCGCCGGTAACGGATTGCTCGTTTCGTTGACTGCTTGGATTAACTGCTGATTTGATGCGTTCTGCTGCTCATACTGCTTCAGTACCTGCGCTTTAGATAAGTAAGTTACACTGGCTACATTGGAGAGGTGTTTTAGCTCACCGACTAATTGCTTACTCTGACTAGCAGAAACATTGTCATTTAGATATACCGAGATATCTATCTTGCTGGTTATCTGATTAATGGTATGCGAAAAGGTGTAGTTAATAACCACCGAGAACAGAACTATCGTCAGCGTAACTACCATAATAGCGATGGCGGCGATAGCTAGCGAAAGGTTACGGACAAAATTTATTAGTCCGGTGTTCACAATTCGCCAAAACGTCATCATTCGTTTTTTAACACTCAATTCGCTTTATCTTCCTTTTCTTCCCTTTATATCTTGTATCCGGAATTGGCCCGGTCACTGACTATTTTGCCATCTTTAATCGTCACCACCCGCCGTTTGAGCCGATTAACAATTTCCTGGTTGTGAGTAGTCAGCAGAACTGTAGTACCGAAACGATTAACTTTTTCAAGAATCTTAATCACGTCCCAGGCATGTTTGGGGTCGAGGTTGCCGGTTGGCTCATCGGCAATTAGAATCTTCGGTTGCCTGACAATAGCCCTGGCTATCGCCACCCTTTGGCGTTCACCTCCGGATAACTCGATTGGCATGCTATTCTCTTTGCCGGTTAGGTTAACGATGTCTAAAACTTTCGGGACTGTATTTTTTATCTCGCGGTTTCCCATACCGACCATCTCCAGCGCAAATGATACGTTCTCAAAAATTGTTTTGTTGGGCAAAAGTTTAAAATCTTGAAAGACTACCCCTATTTTGCGCCGCAATAACGGAATTTCTCGGTCTTTGAGCTTATCAAAATCAATTCCACCGATAATAATTTTACCGGAGGTTTGACGTTCCTCGCGGGTCAAAAGGCGCATTAGAGTAGTTTTGCCTGCTCCGCTGGCTCCGACAACGATTACGAATTCATTCGGATCAACGTGCAGACTAATCCGATCGAGAGATGGTTTCCCACCTTTTGTATATGTTTTACTCACTCTATCGAGTAATATCATGTGGCTAAATTATAGCATGCCTAGCACTGTTAAGCGGCTGGTGCAGAATCTAAATAAGCATCCATTATTTGAGACAGGTCGCCGTCAAGAACACGATCAACATCAGTAGTCTCATAGTTTGTGCGTAAATCCTTTACCTGTTTATAAGGATGGAGGACATAACTTCTAATCTGGTTACCCCATTCTGCCGACTGACTAGGTCCTTTAAGCTTGCTCAAGGTTTCGGCATGCTGTTCCAGCTGTAGCTTGGCAAGCCGTGAGCGCAAAATTGTCAGAGCCGTTTCTTTATTCTTAAGCTGGCTGCGCTCGTTTTGAATTGCAACGCTCAAATTAGTTGGAATGTGCGTTACTCTGACAGCCGAATCGGTAGTATTGACGCTCTGTCCACCATGCCCACCACTGCGGTAAACGTCTATTTTCAAATCGCGCTCATCAAGTTCAACTTCGCTCGGAGAATCGATACGCGGCATAACTTCAACTTTCGCAAAACTGGTCTGACGCAGATGATCAGCATTAAAGGGACTGAGTCGCACTAGCCTATGAACCCCGGCCTCTCCCTTAAGCATGCCGTAAATGAAGTCATCACCACTTACTTCAAGGGTCACACTTTTAAGTCCCGCCTCCTCTCCGGGAGATTCATCAATTACCCTGTAAGACCAGTCTTTTTGGTCAAAGAAGCGACAGTACATTCTGAATAACATTTGTGTCCAATCTTGCGCATCGGTACCTCCCGCTCCGGCATAGATACTAATTAGCGCTGCGTGGTCGTCATAGGGTCCGCTAAAGTGAAGTTGGCGCATCAGCTGGCTAAATTTTGAGCGGGCATCGTTTAGGCTTGTGTTTAATTCTGTACTTAATTTGGGGTCTTTAAGCTGAGCCAACTCAGAGATATCGTGGACAGTATTTAGTAGTGCCGACCAAGGTTCGATGCGCTTTTTTAGCCTAGCAATATCCTGCATTATTTTCTGGGCAGCTATATTGTTCTTCCAAAAATCGGCTTCATGGCTTTGCTCTTCTAGGCTTTCTAGCTTATCCCTAAGGTCATTAATAGCTAGCTGGTCCACAGCCGCTTTAACCTCGGTTTCAAGTTTACGAGCTTCAGCTTCTTCCATAGCTATATTCTACTTGTTTATGTCTGGTTTTTCCCAAAGAGGTAAGATTTGACCCCTTAGTTGATCGCTATACGGCTTGCCGCAATTGCCTAAAACGCCCAGTCCCCAGAGGTTATCGCTAAACATCAGCTGGGATATGTTGACGATAGTTTCTTTACTCACAGCCTCAATACGGGCAGGAATATTATAGTAATCTTCAATCACGTCATCAAAAAAGTAGCGCCCACTATAACCCATAGCTGTGCCGCTAACAGTCTGCGCCGAACGTTGAAAACGACCGAGTGAATACTGTTTAGTAGCCATAATATCTGCATCACTGATCGCGCCATCCATAACTTTTCTGAGTTCCGAATAGATAATATTCATTAAAGCTGGAGCGTTTTTGTCAGATACCTGAGCGCCAAACCACCAGTTAGAGGCATCACGGGTATGCGACAAGCCGGAGCTCATGCTATATACCAGACCCCGCTCTCTAGCCGTACCGAGAATTTTTGAATACAAGGTTTCTGTTAACATTGTATTAACCAGATGCAGAGCGTCAGTCTCGGGATCGGTTAGGCGGCGGCGCATGAAAGTGTCGATATAGAAATATAGATTTTCAACTGATTTATTGCGAATATATACCGCCTGTTTTAGACGTTTCGGCGTTTCTGGCGGTAACTGAAAACGGCGACCGTTACTTGGCAAATCAATCATGCCAAGAACATTTTGGATGTGCTCACGACGACGGTTAGATATGTCGCCAGCAATTACGAAACGCATATTTTTAGCGGTATGCGTACGCTTATAATGAGCCCGAATATCATCTATCGTGACGTTGTGCATCAATTTTAGATGTTCGGCGTCAGTTTTACCTAACAACCCCTGCTCCTTGCGCATCGCCAGACTTAAGTTCCGAAAATGGTTGTTCGACCTAGCGGCCATTTCTTCCTGCACATTACCAAACTCAGCCTTGAACTCCTCGTCCAAAAATAGCGGCCTTGTAATAGCCACGATCAACAGATCAAAAACTCTGTCCCATTCAAAGTCGGCACACTCGGCTTCATAGGTAATATCATAGGAGCTGGTACTGGCATTAGAGTATGCCCCGTTTCGTTCCAGTTCGGCCTGAAAATCCATAGATTTTGGAACTAATTCATTGGCACCCAAAACCATATGTTCCATTAGGTGGGGCACTTCGCACTTATCGGAGTCAACAAGATACTCGCCAGCTCTAAAATTAATGTCAAAGGTCATGACCGAAGCATTCGGCACATGCACTAACAACCCCTTCCCCCCATTACTGAGCGTGATTTCGGAAACGGTATGTCTCATAAGTGGCTAAATAACACTAATGCTTTCTCCGCTTAGCAGCGGTCTTGCGCTTGCGCTCAACTTTACGCGCCTGACGACGGTTATTAGTGCTCGCTACTTTCTTCGAACCGGCCTTTGGCTTAGCTGTAGCAGTGGAAGTTGGAATTGATGCCACAGCAGCACTTAAAATGCTCGCTGGGTCAAAATCATCCTCATGGAATTCTTCCTGGTTGCGCACTATCGAGCCGGCATTCTCAATTGAACTACGAGCAGCCCGGGTTAATGCGGTCTCGACAGGACGGTCTAGCTCGCCGACATCAACCGGATAGGTATTAAATACCATCCTAACTACTAGATGCGTCAGGTTCTGCTGCATTGTATCAAATAAGATTTGACCCTGCCGACGGTACTCGACTAGGGGGTCTTGCTGACCAACACCCATCCAGTGAATTCCTTCTCTTAAGTGGTCCATATCCTCAAGATGCTGCATCCACTGATCATCCAGAACCTGAAGATAGACGTCGCGCTCTAAACGACGCATAAAATTAGCGCCAAACGAACTCTCTCGAGCTGCGTATAATTCCTTAACCTCAGAAAGCAGATCATGTTCGAACTTGTCCGCATCGGTATCAAAAAGACGATCCAGCGTCGGCTCATCAAATGGAAACACCTCTTTAACCTGCTGGTCAAAATTCTCATCTAGCAGCTGCGGAGAGGTTGCAATGGCATGCACCTCTTCTTCAATTGAATTCTTAATACGTTTGCTTATATCCTCGGCCTTTAGGATTTCGCGGCGCATCGAATAAATAGCTTTACGCTGACGATTCATTACGTCATCGTATTGAACGACATTTTTACGTTGATCGAAGTTAAAACCCTCAACTCGCTCTTGGGCTTTCTCGAGTGAACGAGAAATTATCCGATTTTCAATCGGCGTATCCTCTCCTGCCCCTAGGCGGTTCATTATCGAGCCGATACGCTCGCCACCGAAGATACGCATTAAATCGTCTTCCGTGCTGACAAAGAATTGAGTTACTCCAGGGTCGCCCTGACGGCCGGCTCGACCACGCAGCTGGTTATCGATGCGCCGCGACTCATGCCTTTCAGATCCTAAGACAAACAGTCCGCCAAGCTTAACGACACCCTCGCCAAGCACAATGTCAGTACCTCGTCCGGCAATGTTAGTAGCCAAAGTGACGGCTCCCTTTTCTCCAGCCTTGGAGATAATTCCAGCCTCGCGTTCATTGTTTTTGGCATTCAGCATTTGGTGCGGAATGCTGGCTTTGCGCAGCAGGGTGCTCAATACTTCGTTCTTTTCAATTGAGGCAGTCCCCAGTAGCACTGGCTGACCTTTAGTGTGAAGCATCTCAACTTCACGCACGATAGCCTTAAACTTTGCCGCTTCAGTCTTATAGATCCGGTCCGGCCGGTCCTCTCTGGTCATCGGCCTGTTGGGTGGTATTTCGACTACTTCGAGCTTATATATCTGATGAAACTCTTCACTCTCAGTCATTGCCGTTCCGGTCATACCGGATAACTTATCGTAGAGACGGAAATAGTTCTGAAAGGAGATTGTTGCTAAAGTGGAGGACTCTTCCTGTACTTCAACGCCCTCTTTGGCTTCAATCGCCTGGTGTAAGCCTTCGTTATAACGACGACCATGCAGCAAACGACCGGTAAACTCGTCAACAATCACCACTTCGCCCTCTTTAGTAACTACATAGTCCTTGTCCCGCTTAAACAACGCCTGGGCCTTAAGCGCTTGCTGGAGGTGGTAAATGGTACGAATGTTCTCGCTGGCATAAAGATTCGAGATGCCCAGAGTTTTTTCCAGTCTGTCGACCCCTTTGTCGGTCAATATTACCTGTTTACGCTTTTCATCGGTCTCATAATCCTTATCAAGCTTCAATGGACGAACAATTTTGGCGAACTGGGCGTAGGCGGTCCCGCTAGTAACGCTCGGGGCGCTAATAATTAAAGGAGTTCTGGCTTCGTCAATTAAAATCGAGTCAACTTCGTCAACAATAGCAAAGTTAAGATCGCGCTGACGCAACTGATCAACTTCTCGCACCATATTGTCTCTTAGATAGTCGAAACCATACTCATTATTTGTGCCGTAGGTAATGTCTGCCGCATAGGCTTCCTGACGCGAAGTTTCTAGAAGATGGCGCATGCGTGGATCGTCATGCTGCTGGTTTTCGTATGTCGGATCGTAAAGATATGAATGATCCGGCATAATTACGCCGACTTTCATACCAAGGAAATGGTATATCTGGGCCATCCATCCGGCATCACGTTGAGCCAAATAATCGTTAACGGTGACGACGTGAACACCTTTACCGGTGAGTGCGTTTAGGTATACCGGCAGAGTCGCAACAAGCGTTTTCCCTTCACCGGTCTTCATCTCGGCTACTCGTCCTTCGTGCAATACCATGCCTCCGATCAACTGAACATCAAAGTGACGTTGTCCTAGAGTACGGGTTGAAGCTTCTCTGACAACTGCAAAAGCGTCGGGTAATATATCATCAAGCGATTCTTTGACTAGTCGCTTTTTAAGTACTTCGGTTTGTTTACGTAGCTCAGCGTCACTTAACTTGGCATACTTATCACTAAGAGCGTTGATTTCTCCTACCCGCTTTTTCAGCCTTTTAAGCGTTTTACCTTGTGGATCGCCTAATATTTTTTTTAAAACAACGTGCATTTAACTCCAGTACCTTTATCTGGTAAATTTCTTAACCAATTATACCCTATCCTCAATCAGAAATACTTCAAATATTTCAAAAAGTGCAGTTCTAAAGTCAGATAAATCAGGGTAACTATTTTAGTATTAAAAGCTATTTACGGGTTTTGCTCAATGATCTCTTAAGTAAGTGACTCCAGCGCTTTGGGTTGCCGTGAATATCTTTATATTTAATCAGAGCTTGTTTGAGTTTCTCTTCAACAATGTCTACTGCTGCGTGCATGTTAATCGTTTCTTCGCTTATACGAATCATTTCTTTAGGCAAATGCGCAATTACCTCAAATTCATAACGTTTCGCGCCGTGCGTCTTATTTTCTTTGGCAAAAATCTCGATGCGCAAACTTCTTCTGGCAGCTGGTGAAACGTACTTGTCGAGTCCCTCCAGCTTATGACTAATATACTGTTTAAGTTCCTCGTCGAGTGAAGTATGCACGCTGTGAAAATCCAAGTTTCGTATCATATAGTCACGCTCCTTTTATCTTAATGTTTAAAGTACTGGTCTCAAAAGACCCCTCGATTCCTATTTTACAATGATGCTTGGCTATTGAGTATGACTAAATTTTTACTTGCCCACCCATAAAGGGCACTAAAACCGGCGGTACGCTAAAGTGGCCATCCTGATCTTGGTAGTTCTCTATGATTGCCGCTAGGATTCGGCCCAGAGCAAAAGCCGTAGCATCATTGGTGTGCACTAATTCCAATTTACCGTTATCCATACGGGTGCGAATCTTTAAATCACGTGTTTGATAATCTGTTAGATAGTCGGCCGAATGAGTTTCGCGGTAAAGCTGCTGTGATGGAAACCAAGTATTGACATCCACGCCTCGGGCGTTTGGCTTACCAATATCAAACGTACACTTGTTCATCATCTGATAAGGCAATCCTAGGCTACTTACTAAGTGTTCTTGAATGGCAACCAGCAACCTATGCTCCTCTAGTCCGCTTTCCGGTGTCGAAAAGACTTCCATCTCTAACTTATCAAATTGATGCAGTCTCAGAATTCCTTCGAAGTCTTTGCCATAACTACCGGCTTCACGACGAAAGCTGGTCGAATATCCAATAAAGCGCAGTGGCAGTTCATCTTTGGGTAAAACTTCGTCCATAAACATCGTACATAAGGTATGCTCGGCACTGGCATTTAACCAAAGGTCATCTTGCTCGACTTTATATGTCGTCTCTTCGGCATTCAACCTAGCACTGGCCTCGTAAGGAGCGGTCTTCAGCAGTGCCGGTGGCAAAACCGGTACAAAGGGGTGACTTGGTAGATTTAAATGATTGTCGGCTATTAATTTAGCAATCAGTTTTTGATTGCCCAGCTCGCTAATGACAAACGAAACAATCGCGAATTGTAGCCGAACCAAATCACCCTTAAGGTAAGTAAATCGGCTGCCGGCAATTTTAGCAGCCCTGACTTTATCGATTATACCCAGTTTCTCGCCGATTTCTTGGTGAGATAAAGGCGTAAAGGCAAACTGTGGCGGAGTTCCGCCACTCTTATAAACTACATTGTCGTCCTCACTACTGCCAACCGGAACGTCTTCTAGCGGCATGTTTGGTACTGTCCGCAAAAGCTCCAAATAATCTTTGTCTACAGTTTTAAATTCGTTCTCCAGTTGGGCAAGCTGGTTCTTCAGTTGCTGGCCCTTAGCCAGCTGTTCA
>DAHWQR010000013.1 GCA_027340655.1 Candidatus Saccharimonadota bacterium | reverse complement strand
TTGATGGTACCCCCTGCAGGATTCGAACCTGCGACCTCCTGTTCCGAAGACAGGCGCTCTAATCCGCTGAGCTAAGAGGGCGTAGTACCTCTCTATCTTAACAGGGGAATTGTTCAACCTGAAGTAGATTTAAGTGTTTGGCCGGACAAAGTAACTAACAATCTACTAATTGGCTAGGACAACCCTTTAAGTTATAAGATAATCAAATCAGTTAAATCTCAAATATAAGTGCTAAGCTGAAATGTTATGAAATCTAAGAGTCGCAGTCAAGACGAGTCGCTGTCATTTGCTAGTCCGACATTCGGGACTAGACTTGAACATAGAACATATGCCGGTAACTCCAAGGGCCAACTAGATGAGAAGAAAAAGCCCAGGTTTAGGGTCTGGTTTAAACGTACCGTCAGACTGGTTATTCTTTTAGCGCTCATTACGGTAATCTTTTTTGCTTGGGAGTTCTACTCATCGGCCTCCAAGTTAACCAACGAGCACAACCCTATTTCATTAATCGCATCACTTTGGCCTCAATCGCCAGCTGAATCAAACGGTAGGGTCAATATACTTTTAGCCGGATACTCTATTGATGATCCGAATCACGGCGGACCACAACTAACCGATTCAATCATGATTATCTCTATTAATCCCAAAACCAAGACCAGCAGCTTAATCAGCGTGCCGCGCGATCTGTGGGTTAATATACCGGGGAATAGTCCAAACAAGATAAATGCAGTTTTTGAAGACGGTGCAGCCGAAGGGTTTAATCAGCCAGGTTACTTCCCGGGAGGCATGGGCTTGCTGGAGCAGATGATAAGCAAGGATTTTGGCATCAAGTTTAATTATTACGCACTCATTGACTATGCAGCAATCCGCGACGGAGTGAATGCCGTGGGTGGCATAACAGTAGATATCAATAGTCCTGACCCAAGAGGCATCTACGATCCGTACACCCATCTTAAACTTCCGAATGGGGAAGTGCATCTAAATGGCCAGATGGCACTTGATTTGGCGCGCACTCGTGGCGACGGCCCAGGGGCTTACGGTATTCCGAACTATGACTTTACCCGGACGCAGTATCAGCAAAAGGAACTAGTTGCGCTTAAAGACAAGGTTACCCAATCGTCGGCTCTATTTAACCCGTTAACTGTTCTGCGCTTAGTAAAAGCTGTTGGCAACAATGTCATCACGAACTTAAAAGTTGGCCAAATGGAATCGCTTTACAGTGACGTAAGAGGTATATCGAACGGTAGCATCAAACAGGTTACGCTAAACAACTATAACGGCCAGGATCTGCTTGCTAATTACTACCCGACTCCATACATTGATGCGTTGATGCCGGCCGCAGGAGTTAATAATTACAGCGCAATTCAGGCTGCCGTTAAACAAATCATATACGGCAAATAGTCCAAGCAAAATCTGCTAGGGAAGTATTGGTAGGTTATTTTGCGGCAAGCATTCGCCGGCGTTTGACGTACCACCAGACAATAGCAGCAACTATCGCCAGGCCGAACACAATACTAATCGGGGTAAAGTAGCCCGCTATACTCTGCCAGTTACCGGCTACGGCGTTGCCACTGTAGGCTAGTGCTAAAATCCAGGGCAGGCTACCGAGCAGAGTAAACAAGCTAAATTTAAGGATTGGCATCTCGGCAACACCTGCTGGAAAACTGATGAACGTACGAACTACCGGTAAAACTCTTCCGACGAGCACTGCGGCTTCACCGCGTTTAGCAAAATATGCTTCTGCTCGATCGAGATCCTTATGGCTAATTAGTATGTAGCGGCCCCATTTCTCTACCAGAGCGCGACCACCGGTTCTTCCGACGGCGTAGGCTATTCCCGACCCTAGTAAATTGCCTGCCAGTCCAAGCAAGGACACGGTAAGCAAGTTTAGGTGAGCCGATACTCCGGCGATTGTCGCACCGGCCGTTAATGCCCCGCCAAAGAGCATGATTGCTTCGCTCGGAATTGGTATACAAGCTGATTCCAGGGTCATGAGTAGGAATATTGCCAGATAGCCATGCCTACTAATCTCAGATACTATGAAGTGTTCCATCTAGATCTTTGTAATCCTTATCTAAACTATTAACGTTATTTAAGAATAGTTTAGAAAGGGAGCTGCGTAAAGCTAAAGTGTGGCTAAGTGCGCGAGGCCGAGGATGACCAAGACTAGCATTACTCCTGCCGCGATGAAGCAAACTACTGCTGTAATCTGTGCAATGTGCCCGACAGTCCAGAAAGCGTAGGCGTCACCCAAAAGCAAACCGCGTAAGGTTTCACCTTGGAACAAAGTTTGAGCCTGAGCCTTAAGCACCGTATTGCTTGGGTTGGCTAGAGACTCGGTGCTGACCTGTGCATAGGTTTGGCCGTTAGCCACTTCGGATAAATGAACCGCAATAAAGTGGTCGGCGTAGGCCTTAGCTTGGGGTCCGGTCAATAATTGCTGTCCGGCGTATTGGTTTAGATATGGGCCAATCTCCGGGCTAGCTAATGCCGGACTTCCTTTGGGCGGAAAGTATATTTTCTGCGAAGATAGCTCGGATTTAACGTTACTAGTCGTAAAAGAGTACGCCCACCAGGCTAGGCTGCCTACTACGATTAGCAGAACCACAATCAGTGATCCTACGGATGTTAATAATTTATCTATTGATTTTTGTTTGTTGTTTTTGGAACTTGCCATTTCTTTTTACTTCTATGTTTTAGTTAATATGATTTCATGATAGAGCTAACAATAAGGATAAGCAAGTTAAATGCACTTACTCACTACATCGTGGACACTCGCCT
>DAHWQR010000002.1 GCA_027340655.1 Candidatus Saccharimonadota bacterium | reverse complement strand
TCTCTTAGGCGGAATAATTACCCAGTATCTGACCTGGCGCTGGAACTTCTTTATTAATTTACCGGTCGGTATTTTCGTAATTCTGACCTCGCTTCGTTTACTCGGGCACTACAAAACCGAATCGGAGCGCCGAAGTCTCGATTTGCCGGGAGCGGCTTCGGTTACCGGGGGACTAATGGCCATTGTCTATGCTTTAACCGAAGCTCCGGTTTATGGCTGGGGAAGCGCGCGCATATTGATTACTTTAATTATCGGCTTAGTACTAGTGGCCTTCTTCGTTGTTAACGAGAGCCGGGCTAAGCATCCCTTAATGCCGTTAAGAGTTTTTAAGATCCGCAATATTGCCGGCGCCAACTCACTAATGCTGCTTCTAGCGGCCGGATTGTTTTCGGTGTTCTTCTTTACCACTCTCTATCTCCAGGATGTGCTGCACTACTCTCCGGTGCGTACCGGACTGGATTTTCTGGTAATGCCTTTAATTATTGCGGCGGTCGCTTCAACCATTCCGCGATTAATTAAGCGTATCGGTTATAAGCCAATCTTAATTGTCGCACCGTTATTAGTCAGCGCCGGCTTGTTTTTGATTGCGCGCATACCGGTTCATGGAAGCTTTTGGGGTAACGTAGCTCCCGGCCTAATGGTTATGGGTCTTGGGATGGGTGCATTATTCGTAGCCGTAACTATCGCCGCCACTTCCGGAGTGCCGCAGCATGAGGCCGGTTTAGCGTCCGGCTTGCTTAACACTTCTCAGCAGATTGGCGGAGCATTAGGGCTAGCCATCTTGACAGGAGTTCTGTCGAGCAGTATTACGAGCTATCTGAAATCACTGCATTTACACATCCAACCGAGCGCCGCAGCAATTGCCGCAGCTAACGTGCACGGATTTCATAACGGTTATCTATTAGCGTCCGGCTTTGCCTTCCTAGCCTCAATGATTGCCATCTTCTTTATTAAAAAGAGCAAAGCGGCTAATGATCCGAGCCACAAAGAATCTAGTGCACCGAGTTTGGCCGTCTAATAGCCTAGCTTAGAAGTGTCAATTTAGCTTCTAAAGTGAAATTGAGCCTAAGTTAAGGTGGTAATCAGGCGGGTCTGTATAATAGGTTCAAAGTTATGACTAAGTCTTTGCAGAGATTCCTAAACTATCTGCGATCGGACAAATTTTATCGTCTGGTGTTGGTGGTTTTCATAATTGAGGCGGCCTGGATTGCAATATCCGCAGCTTACCCTCAAGCTTTTGATGAGAATTATCACTTCGGTTTAATTAAGGTCTATTCGCACTATTGGTTGCCGTTCTTCACGCATCAACCGCCAAATGCTGACGCCTTCGGAGCCGTAGCGCGCGATCCGTCCTATCTCTATCACTACCTAATGAGTTTTCCGTATCGGATCATCGAGCTGTTCACAAAGCGCCAAATGGTTCAGATCATTTTATTAAGGTTTATTAACGTCGGGCTATTTGTCTGGGGAATCACTTTATTTAGGCGTGTTTTGCTTAGAGCCGGCACCTCAAAGGCCCTAACTAACCTCAGCCTGATGCTGTTTATTTTGATCCCGATCGTGCCCCAATTGGCAGCCCAGATTAACTACGACAACCTAATGATTCCGCTGACTGCGTTAATGATCTTGATTACCTTTAAACTCACCGACCAAATCCGCGCTCACGCCGTCTCAATTTTCGATTTCAGCTACTTTATCGGTATTGGCTTGCTGACGAGTCTTGTAAAATACGCTTTCCTGCCAATATATGCCGCCATGGCGCTGTTTTTGGTAGTTGTCGTTTTGCGCGCCAACCGTAAACACAGCCTAGCCAAATTTTTTAGTCAGTTAAAAGAAAGTTGGAAACGAATCAGCCGGCCGATAATTAAGCTGGCTTTAATTACTTTAATGGTTGTGCCGCTAGCGATGTTTGTCCAGCGGGACATCGGCAACTTGATTGCATACCATGCTATTGAGCCTAATTGCTCGGACGTCTTATCCGTCAAGCAATGCATGGCCTACTCTCCTTGGGCGGCTAATTATAAACGGCACGCTAAACTTGTCTCATCCGGCAACGCAGTTTCGCTCAGCACCGTCTTTGTTTATCCCTTCCAATGGCTTTATTGGATGTGGTTTAGGCTCTTCTTTGCGGTGAATGGACCAAACGGCAATTTCACCAACTATCCGCCCTTGCCCTTGCCTAGTGCGGCAACGCTGATTCTTCTAATCGGCGGAGTAATTGCCGTGTTAAAGTGGTGGCGTAAGTTGTTTCGAAATAACTTAAAGCTTCTACTGCTGTTATTTATTTCCGGCGCATATATCGTTGCGCTAATCGGCCAAGGCTACTATACCTATACCTACACCAAAGTTTTGGAAAACATGAATGGCCGCTATCTGGTGCCGATTCTTCTTTTGCTGGCTGCCATTTTCGGACAGGCTTTAAGCCACATGTTAGCCAAAGCCAATACCCGTAAAGCGTTATTTGCGGCAATCATTTTACTGTTCTTCTTAGAAGGCGGAGGCGTCATTACCTTTATTGCGCGCAGTAATGCCTCTTGGGATGTAGAAAACAAGACTGTAGTTAAAGTTAACGATGCCGCCCGTAAATTAGTTAAAAAAGTAGTTATTACCGGCCGCAAAAACTACGATAGTCACTTATGGTTCTTTAACTAAGCGGCTACGAATCTGCTTATCGCCGAAGCTGCTCTTCTTAGTCAGCTCTAACTGATCCTCTAGCAGCATTCTATTAATCCGGATCAAGTCGGCAATTACTCCAAGCGTGAAGCTGATGAAGGATCCAACAATTAAGATTGAGCCAATGATTAAACCTTGCAGGTGATGCGGCCCAACCGGATGTTTGGCGGAAAAATCAATCACCAGGAAATTAACCAGAGGTACTAAGCCAATAACCAGCAGTATGGCGCTGACCGGAAAGAATAGCGCATATGGTCGATACATAATAAAGGCTCTTACGATAGTCACGCTGCTGCGCCGGATATGCTGCCAGGAACTTTTAAATTGTCTTGATTCGCGTGTCTTAGGGTTAGTCTTGATCGGCAGAATTGCTATGGCGTGACCCTTACGGGCTGCCTGAATAGTCGTTTCCGTCGCCCAACTATAATCGGCAATCGGGTTAAGCTGCAGTGCCGCGGCGCGCGAGTAAGCCCTAAAGCCGCTAATCGCATCCGGAACGTTGGTGCCGGCGGCAAGGTTTAAAACGCCGGTACCTAATTTCTGAAAGAATTTTTTACGACGCGTAAAGTGAGCGATGGTTTGAGTCTGGCGATCGGCAATGACTACGTCAGCTTTACCGCTTAGAATCGGCTTAATTAAATCCGGAATCCGCTCTTGAGGGTACTGGTTGTCGCCCTCGGTCAGCACAATAATATCCGCTCCCATTGCTAGGGCGCGGTTCAATCCGTGTCTAAATGAACGGCTGAGACCCTGATTGGCGGTATGAATTAGGAAATTTTTTACACCGAGTGCCTTTGCCACGGCTTGGGTTCGATCGCTGGAGCCGTCATCGATCACTAACAGCTCAATTTTATCGATGCCTTTAATCTTCTTAGGAATAGTCTTCAGTACTAAAGGCAGCGTCGCCTCTTCGTTGAGGCAGGGAATCATAATTACTAATTTCATAACAACCTTTGAAGTATAGCAAATTATTGTGAGGGTTTGCTTAAAAGCCTTAGCTATGGGTTCTGAAGTTATTCTGAACACCAGCTTAATCAGGGCCGTCCTTTAGGCATATACTGCAGCTAGTCTTATGAATCCTCGCGTTAGAGAATTCGACGACAGCGCTTTGCTACTGGGCGCTGCACTGCTTGGGGCGTTTATTTGGCGTTATTGGCATAGTCTTAACTTAAAGCATCGCCAGCAATTACTGTTTTGGATCGGATCAATGCAAGTACTCGCTCTAATCTTGATCGTACTCTGGATTATCTATTACCGGCAGCGCAATAAATATAAACGCCTGCTGCCGAAGCAATGGCAGAAGATGAGCGGAGTGCAGTTTGAACGCCAAATGATAATCTGGTTAGCTAAGAATGGCTTTAGTTCGCTTAGGACTACCGAATATTACGACCAGGGAGTAGACATTGTCGCCGTAAAAGACGGCGTTAGTTTCGGCATACAGGTTAAGCGTTCCGCGCGCCCGGTTGGAGTGTCTGCCGTCCGGGCGGTAGTTGCCGGACTTAAAAGTTACAATTGCGAACAGGCAATGGTAGTTACTAACGCTAGCTTTACCGCCCAAGCTCGTAACCTAGCCATGATTAATAATTGCCGCTTAATTGACGGCAGCGAACTAATTCGCGGTGCGGCCTCAAGTAACTAGATGC
Organism: Candidatus Saccharimonadota bacterium; assembly: GCA_027340655.1. Classification (GTDB taxonomy): domain Bacteria; phylum Patescibacteriota; class Saccharimonadia; order Saccharimonadales; family UBA4665; genus JAJZWH01. The sequence continues at coordinate 933 of DAHWQR010000002.1, read as the reverse complement.
CCTGTTCACCGGCCTGTTGAATTCGCGGCGAGCTGCCTAGGAGTATGATTCCGGTAATTAAAATTACCACAAAGCTTAAACCGGCGGCTATTGCGGCAAGCGACGAGTCAAATGAATCACCGAAAATCATAATGCCAATCGTGGCTGCAATGGCCGGTTCGCTAACCTCCATAACCGGTTGAGAAATTGCTAACGGTCCCGAGCCGAAAGCATTGACCATTAGGTATAGCGAGATAATACCGGAGACTATAAAAGCGTATACCGGCCAACTAGCTAGTAAGCTAGCCAGTCCATGCGCCGTATATAGGTTAAATGACAGTTTAACTAGGGCGGCATTCATCGCAAACGCCATCGCAGCGGCCATGCCGGCCAGCAAGGCGCGCAAGTTAGCCGATTTGAGTTTACGGATGATTAAGGCCAAGATGACAACTAGCGGTGCGACGATTGATGCCAAAATTATCCAGGGTTGAGCCTGGTAACTTAGATGTCCGCCCCGAGGTTGTAAGGCTAGAAACAGTCCGGCTAAACCCACAATCACCGCTAATGCTGCCACCCAGTCACGCGGTTTGATACTGATTTTTAATTTAAAGTGGATGATTAGTAACAGGAAAATTAAATCACTGGTCAGTAGCGGTTCAACGACAATTAAACTGCCGTCTTTGAGGGCAACCGCTTGAGAGATGGCGGCAAGGAGTTGCAGCAAGAGTCCCAATAGGAAGAGGCGGCTCTTAAATATCTCATATACAAAACGCTGCGAAAACAAGCGTTTAGGATCCGGCTTTTTGGTAGCTATTCGTTGCACCACGGATGATGAGGCGTTCATCATGGCCGCAAAAAGCGCAGCAATATATATTATTGCAAGCATGTCCGGTAATAAAAGTTGTAAGCCATAATATGCGATGTTTAGCAGCGCTCTCTTCGTCTGGCGTCTTC
>DAHWQR010000034.1 GCA_027340655.1 Candidatus Saccharimonadota bacterium | reverse complement strand
CACTCCGGTTTTAGCTAGAGCGCCGACGTAACAGGCCACTACCGTGGCTCCGGATTTAATAACCGCCCCGGTTCCGGCTTGCATGTCTGCTACTTCTAGGTGAGGAATCGCTGCGGCTTGCGGAGTATACCCCTGAAGTTTGGTCCCATCGGCTACATCATAACCGCTCGGACAGGTAGTGCTATTAGAGGTAGTGGCGTTGGTATTCGTCGAATTGCTGCTCGATCCGCTGGTTAATGATAGAACGACGACGATCGTTAAGGCCGAGCTGGTTACTAAAAACAAGGCAGCACCAAAACCCGCAAAAAATCTTTTTCCTAATGCCATAATATTTTGCCTATTATACCCAAAGGTAGGCGTGCCTGTCGATAGTCAATTAAAATTTACTTTTAAGCTTTTCGACAATGTCCGTAATTTCTCTGTCGGTAAGCGTTCTAACGCTACTTTGTGCAGATAAGCGGAAGGTCCAGGAGACGTTGCCTCCATCGTTTGCCGGCTGATAGGCGTCAATTGCCGACAATGCATAGATAACGTCTTTAGGCATTAATGACTTCAGCTCAAGCTTCAGCTGGTTACTGAGCTCCGAAAAGCTTTTAGAACTACCTGGGAGTGTCAAATCTTGAATTACTTTAGGATAACGCGGTAGTTCCTGGTACTGACGGGACGATGTAACGGACAGCTCACTTAAGAAGGCAAGGTTTAGTTCGAATCCTGAGCAAAATGGGGGCAGCTTTAAAGCCTTGGTGCTAGACGCGCTAAACTCGCCAATCACTCCTAGGACTTTGGAGTTAACCTCAATTAAAGCGCTGCGTCCACTGCGGTAGGTTCTAGCAGCGGCTCCCCAAAGAGTCTCTTGGGTGAGATCAGCCTGCTCTAAGGGTCTGAGGCTTAGAAGTTCAGAGTCGCAATTTAGAGCGCCGAGCAGATAGTTCAGCCAACTACGAGCCTGATAAAAAGCTTCCCCTTGATAGCCTTTCGCGCTCTTGGCCTCTGCCGAGACAACTAGAGCTAGCCGTTCAGCTTCCAGCGGCAGACCTTCGCTGTCCAATTGTCCGGCTTGGTGCGCTTTGCCTAGTTCAAACATTGCGAAACGATCAAATCCTGCCTTATGGTTAGGGTGGACTTTACTTAACAAGCTAGGAGCAAGCGATAAGCGGTAGTACTCCAGTTCCGGCGAGAGAGCATTAGTTATCTTGTACGCCTCGGAAGGATCCTGTCCGCAAGCTTCGATTAAAGCCTTGTTCACAAAACTGTAGGAGAGGACTTCGTTCGCACCGGCCGCTGCAAGTGCAGCTCTTAGCTGGCGTTTAGTTATTTGAATTGCATCGATGGATGGCACGCTTAATAAGCGTTGCGGCAACTGTTGCGGTAATTGGTCAAATCCATGTAGTCGGGCAATCTCCTCAATTACGTCAACATCTAGACTCAGATCGGTACGCCAAAAAGGCGGCCTAACAACCAGCTTCTGCTCCTCGATACGTGCTTCAATTTCGGCATTCTTAAGTAAGCTTAGAACCTCCGCTTGGTCAAGCTCGATGCCCAAGTAGCTATTCAACAGCTTGAGATCGAGACTTAAAGGAGGTAGTTCTTGAACTAAAGCTTCGTTACGCTCATCAGCCACCTCAGAAATAATCTCGGCTTCCGGGCATAACTGTTTAATTAGATCGACTGCAAAGGCCAGAACCGGTGGACAGGCTAACGCAGAGGGGCCTTTGGTAAATCTGGTTACCGCCTCACTAAATACCCCGTGCGCCATTGAAGAGCGGCGGATACGGTACATATCAAAGCTGGCGCACTCGAGGACTATTTGCGTCGTAGTGCCGCTAATTTCCGAGTCTCTTCCGCCCATTACGCCACCCAAGCCAAGTGCATGCTCCTGGTTGGCAATCACTATGTCTTCGTCAGAGAGCTCAATTTCTGATCCGTCAAGCAGGGTAAGTTTTTCTTTTGGCAGGGCATCTCTCACGACTAGCTCCGCTTTGCCGTTTACGCCGATTTTGCTCAGATCATAGGCGTGGAGCGGCTGAGAGGACACGAGCATCACATAGTTAGTTATATCTACTATATTATTCAAGGGCCGAATTCCGGAGCGCGAAAGATAGCTTTGCAGCCAAAGAGGACTTGGCTCAATCTTAAGCTTACCGATGGAGACAGCCATAAAGCGCGGACAGGCCTTGTCCTTCAGCTGGTTTGCAACCGTCAGGCTACCAGATTGGCTGGACTTCAGATAATTGTCCGCCCTATACCAATCCGGACTCTTAAAAGCTATGCCGAAAGTCGCGCATACTTCGCGCGCTATACCTAATTGGCCAAACAGATCCGGACGATGGGTAAACATCTTGTTTTCGATGTCAAAAACCGTGTCCTTTAAGTCGATTAAATCGCTGAGTTTAGTACCATATGCAGTGTCCTCAGGCAATACGACAATACCGCTATGATCAGCTGAGATTGCTAATTCGCTGGCGCTGGCCAGCATGCCGTTACTAACCTGATTTAAAATCTTGCGAGCGGCCATTATTAGGGGTTCTTCGCCTGCTGCAGTTGATGGCACTATACTACCCGGAGGCAACCAAACTACAATCTGACCCGCCTTAACGTTAGGCGCGCCGCAGACTACCTGAACCAGCCCGTCTTTGCCACGCTCAACATCGCTGCGCACTTGGCGATCATCAATCTGGCAGAGGCTTAAATGATCACTGCCCTCAATAGGCATGGCGCTAATTACTTTCACGATTAGAGCGTCTTGATACAAAGGCCCCAGTTCCTGCTTGTCTTCAATGGCGCCAATTTGAGCGCCAATATGCTGCTCAACTGAAGCCACATCCTCCGGAAAGGACGCTGCGTTAACGGCCAGTTTACGCATTATTGCTAACGAGGCTTTCACGAGTCGCCTCCAGTAGAGAACTGCCTCAGGAAAGCTAGTTTACCTGATTCAAAGTGACGGATATCTTCTATGCCGTACTTCATCATAATTATTCTCTCTACGCCCATGCCCCAAGCAAACCCTTGATATTCTTTGGGATCCACCCCGGCTTCTTTTAATACGTTGGGGTGAATCATGCCACAGCCAAGCAATTCAATCCAACCGCTGAACGAACAAATCGAGCAGCCTTGCTGGTTACAAAACGGACAGCTGAGCGAAAACTCTAAGGAAGGTTCGGTGAACGGAAAATAGAAAGGCTGAGTTTTAACACTCAGGCTATCATTAGCAAAATAACTTTGTAAAAAGCTTTTTAAGGTCGCAATTAAATTACCGACGTTCACACCTTTATTAATATAGACTCCCTCGACTTGGTAAAAAGTATGCTCATGCCGTGCGTCAACGTCTTCGTTGCGAAATGTCCGGCCCGGAATAACGACTGCTATCGGCTCGTTCCTGGCTAAGTTTGCCAGGTAGCGGGAAATAACTCGATTCTGCATCGAAGAGGTATGCGCCGGGGCAATTAGCGGCTTGCCGTTAGTGTCGGTCTGTTCAGTCATAAAGGTGTCGTAATCGTCGCGCGCCGGATGTCCCTCGGGAAAGTTTAGTGCTCCAAACATGTGCCAATCGTCGTCTATTTCGCGCGATTCGACGGCACTAAAGCCCATACCGTTAAAGATATCTAGGATTAGTTCTAGCTCGCGGCTAATGGGATGCCGGCTGCCCATAGTAGCGCTTAGCAGACCCGGACGACGTGAAGGCTCACTATTAAGAGCGAATGGCGCACTAACATCTACTGGCGGTAATGCTGACTCAGCCTCCTGATGCTCGTTAATCAGTCCCTCTAGTTCGTTCTTCAACTGGTTAACGGCCTGGCCAAACAACCCCCGCTGATCCTCGGGCAACGTGGCAATCCGCTGATAAAGGGCTCTTAGATCTGGCGACCTAAGAACCGCTGGCTTGTCAGTGAGCTGTTCTAGTTGCTTTAGCAACCGCTCTCGCGCTTGGGCGACTTCGCTTGTTAGATCTTCATTCATCATAAAGTTAGCTTAAGTATATCAGCCCGAGGCCGGGTTTGGCGCTGCATAAGCATGGGCGCTATACTAAACCGTAAATATGGAACCGCCGACCAACTTAATTAGCGAAGCTTACGACATTCTTGACGCTAACGATCATTCTTCATATACCCAGCCCGCAGCTAATCTTTACCCGCATCAGTGGCTTTGGGATAGCTGCTTCATCGCTATCGGCCTTAGGCACCGTGATCCGGAACGGGCCCAAATCGAGTTACTGAGTTTGCTCAGAGGCCAATGGCAAAACGGAATGCTACCGAACATTATTTTCTCTCCCGATGAGCGCTATGAACGCGACCGTAATTTTTGGCGCAGTTGGATAAACCCGGAGGCGCCTTCAGAAGTTGCGACTACTGGCATTACTCAGCCACCAATGCTGGCGGAAGCTGTTACCCGGGTAGGCGAGAAACTTTCACCAAGTGAGCGACGGGATTGGTACCGCAGGGTTTATCCTTCACTGCTCAAGTACCACTCTTGGCTATATAACGAACGCGATCCGCACGGAGAAGGATTGGTACTGCAAATTCATCCCTGGGAAGTCGGGATGGACAATACACCTCCCTGGATGGCCGAACTGCACGAACACCAGCTTAGCCTATGGATTAGGGCGGCCAAAAAAGCTCACGCCGACCGGGCAATTGATTTATTTAGGCGCGACACCCGTCACGTTCCGTCTAATGAGCGTTTCGATGCAATTGAGGCTTTAGCGCTTTTTGATATCCAACGCCGTTTGCGACGCAAGATATATGACATCAGGAGAATTCTTGACCATTCGATGTTTGCAATTGAGGATGTTGGGTTTAATGCCATTCTAATCCGCAATAAC
>DAHWQR010000033.1 GCA_027340655.1 Candidatus Saccharimonadota bacterium | reverse complement strand
ATTTAACAACTTCTTCGGAAATGTGTCTTTGCGTAGGTCAATAACGATATGTACATTGCCCCTTGCGCTCTCATCCCTTAAATCTGCAATGCCGCTCACTTTTTTGTCGTGCACCAAGGCAGCAATTTTTTCAAGTAAGCTTGCCTTATTAATGCCGTACGGGATTTCACTAATCACAATTCGGTAGCGACCTTTGTTAGTTTCAACGATATCTGCAACACCCCTAACAACAACACCGCCCCTACCAGTCGCGTATGCGGTGCGCAAACTTTCCTGACCATAGACAACTCCAGCTGTTGGAAAATCTGGACCTTTAACAAACTTAAGCAGGTCATCTAGGGTCGCATCTTCGTGCTCAATCTGATAGATGGTGGCGTCAATCAATTCACTTAAGTTATGCGGAGGAATATTTGTAGCCATTCCTACAGCAATACCCAATTGTCCGTTTAGCAACAAGTTTGGTAACTTAGCTGGTAAAACAGATGGCTGCTGCAAGCGTCCATCATAATTATCTACAAAATCAACTGTCTCTTTGTCGATATCTACCAGTAATTCTTCGGCAATACGGGTCATTTTAGCTTCTGTATAACGCATCGCAGCTGGCGGATCGCCATCCATTGAGCCAAAGTTTCCTTGTCCATTAACTAGCAGATAGCGCATCGCCCACGGCTGAGCCATTCTGACCATGCTGTCATAAATCGCCGCGTCTCCATGCGGGTGAAAGTCTCCCATCACAGCACCAACAACATTGGCGCTTTTACGATGTTTTGCGGAAGCTCTTAGGCCGTCACGGTTCATGGTGTAAAGAATGCGCCTGTGAACAGGTTTAAGGCCATCACGAACGTCCGGTAAAGCTCGCGAAACAATCACGCTCATCGAATAGGTCAGGTAGCTGTCTTCCATGACGTTTTCGATTGTTTGGTCCTCTACGGTGCGCGAGTGCGAGGTATCTATGGCGCTTAGCAGCTCTCCTTGCAGCGCTTCATTTGGTTCTTCGTTTGGAATAATCGGTGTCTCTTCTTCCATAGCTATACGTCCAGGTCCTTAACAAACTTAGCCCTTGATTGGATAAAACTTTTACGCAATTCGACTTCAGTTCCCATTAATTTATTAAAGATTGCATCGGCTTTTTCGGCATCCTCGACACGCACTTTAATAAGTACCCGCTTTTCCGGATCCATGGTCGTATCGAAGAGTTGCTCGGCATCCATTTCGCCCAAACCCTTGTAACGCTTAAGCTCAACGAACCCGGCGGCTTTAAAACGCTCATCTGTCGGAAGGTCTAGGGACTGCTTGCCGCTATTCTGGCGAGCTTTAGTCTCACTCTCTAAAATCTGATTCAACTCTTCATCGCTATAGGCATAGACGCTTTCCTTGCGCCCGGGTCGAATCAGTTCATAAAGCGGTGGTTTAGCTAGGAACAAATGCGCACCATCAATGACTGGACGCATAAAACGGAAGAAAAAGGTCATTAATAGAGTCGAGATGTGTGCGCCATCGACATCGGCGTCGGTCATAATAATTACACGGCCGTAACGAAGAGCCGAGATATCGAACGATTCCTGGATACCAACTCCCAGGGCTTTTATTAAGCTTAGGATTTCATTATTGGCAAGCATTTTGTCCAGTCTTGCCCGTTCTACGTTCAATACTTTACCCCTCAAAGGTAGAATTGCCTGATTACGACTATCCCGGCCGGACTTAGCTGACCCGCCTGCTGAATCACCCTCAACAAGAAACAGCTCTGAATTTTTTGGATCCTTGCTCGAACAATCCGCTAATTTACCGGGCATACTCGCGCCATCTAAAATACCTTTACGAATAATATTGTCCCGAGCTGCGCGGGCGGCTTTGCGGGCTCTGGCTGATAGAAGAGCTTTCCCTATAATCTTGCGCGCGATTGCCGGATGTTCTTCTAGATAGTAGTTCAGATACTCAGACAGAACCGACTCAACATAACCGCGCACTTCAGGGTTGCCAAGTTTGTTCTTAGTCTGGCCTTCGAATTGCGGATCTGGCAATTTTACAAGAATAATCGCCGTTAGTCCTTCTCTGGTATCTTCGCCGCTTAGATTTTCTTCTTTCTCTTTAAGCAAACCCTGTTTGCGAGCATAATCATTAATAACTCTGGTGAGCGCTGCACGGAAACCTGTCAAGTGCGTACCGCCGTCCGGATTAAGAACGTTATTGGCAAATGTTTTAATCGTCTCGGTATAGGTTTCGGTATACTGCATAGCGATTTCAACCTGAGCGTCTTCAATTGATTTGTCGACATAAAAAATGTCTTCATCTACTACATCTTTACCTATGTTAAGGTGCTTAACATAGCTTTGAATGCCTCCCTCGAAGTAGAAACTGTACCTACTCTGGTCGGCCTCATTGATAAGCGTTGTGCGAATTCCTTTGGTTAGATAAGCCGCATGGCGCAAACGATCTAGAATCGTGTCGTAACTAAACTCGGTAATTTCTTTAAAGATGCTCGGGTCAGGATAAAATGTGATGTCGGTACCGGTACGATTAGAGCTGCCGACAACTTTTAGTTCACTGGTTGGAGCGCCCTGAGCGTAACTTTGCTCATAGGTTTTACCATCACGGCTAACCCTTACAATCAATTTGGACGACAGTGCATTGACTACAGAAATACCTACGCCGTGTAAGCCACCCGATACTTTGTACCCGCCACCACCAAACTTGCCACCCGCATGAAGTATCGTAAGAACAGTTTCTACGGTGCTCTTGCCGGTTTTAGGGTGAGTATCGGTTGGGATACCCCGGCCGTTATCCGATACACGAACCCCACCATCGCTCAAAAGAGTTACCACTACCTCTGTGGCATAGCCCGCCAATGCTTCATCGATGGCGTTATCTATGACCTCCCACACTAGGTGGTGCAGGCCCTCAATGCCAGTTCCGCCGATATACATACCCGGCCGTTTGCGGACCGGTTCCAGCCCTTCTAGTACCGTAATTTGATCAGCTGAATAGTCGCTTTTGCTAGTTTTGTTTGCCACTAAATACCCTCTTATTGATCAGACAATCTATATTTTCCCACTTATTCATATTATATCCCAACTAACAGATATGTACAATAACCCTTATGGATCAATATCTCCTTTGTTTAAATGCACTACTTTTTAGTACTGTCATTGGCTCTGGCGCATATTGTGAGTAGACACCGCTTGTGTTTAAATACTACTGAGGCAGACAAAGATGTTCGAAAAATTAATCGCTAACCTGCCCTATAACCCAAAAATAATAACAGAGCTGGGGTTTTATGTCAGGCGCATTCGCCAGGAAGAGTCGATACGTCGTTTAGGACTACTATTTATTGTTCTAGCTTTTTTTGTGCAATTTTTCGCATTCATTAGCCCTCCGACACCGAGCGTCGCAGCTTCTACTAATGACATGATTAACGGCGGGTTCTCTTCCAAAACAGAGCTTGTAGCCGACTGTACGGCCAATATTAAAGACTATCGCACCATTTTAATGTACTACGGTATCCATTGCGGAGATTTAGGTGCCGGTCAGACGGTATCGCTAGTTTCAACCAGCTACAACAAGCGTTTGTTCTCAATGGGCTGGAATCCTCAAGGTAAGATAAATGTTATTACCAAGAAACCGACTGACGAACAGCCTGTTAGTATTGCAGGTGTTTCTAGCCCTTTGTATTGGCGCTATTTGTGGTCGTGGGACACCGGAAGTAGCTCAACTTACCAGGCAGTAAAAATTACGGCATCTATGACAGGTAGAACCTACTACATCCTATATACTTGCGGCAATCTGGTATCCATCGGCCTGCCTTCTCCCTATATTCCGCCTCGACCCGCTCCAACTCCTAAACCTACTCCTACTACAGTTCCTACTCCTGTGCCTACCTCCACCCCCACTCCCATAGCTACCTCCACTCCTGCCCCTACTCCCGCTCCTACACCAGCTCCGACCTTCTATCCTTGCCAATATGACAGCTCCATATCTGCCAGCTCTTCTCAATGCAAGCCTTGCGAAGAGAGCTTGAGTAGTACAGATACGGTTGCCTGTATTCAATACAGTAAGACGGCTGCAGATAATACCCAGGGCATAGCCGATGCCAATGGCAAAACCGCCAATGCCGGCGATAAGATCACCTATACCCTCACAGCGTACAACAGTGGCAAAGCTACCGTTTCTAACTTTGTTATGCAAGATGATTTATCCTATGTTTTGGACTACGCGAATATTGTTAGCGATGACAATGGAAGTTTAAATAACAGTGGTGTACTTTCCTGGCCTGCTGTAAATATTGCGCCATCAGCATCAGAAACGCACACAATCGTAGTTACAGTTAAGAACCCAATCCCCCAGACTCTTCCATCAAGTTCCGATCCGGAATACTTCGACCACATCATGACCAATATCTACGGCAATACAATCAATATTAATCTTCCTCAGAGCCCTGTCACTGTGGTCGCCGCTACTACTTCCAGCCTTCCAAACACCGGCCCGGGCAACAGTCTTATCTTTGCCGCTCTAATCGTTGTCATTGCTGGTTACTTCTTAGCTAGATCACGCCTTCTGGTGCTTGAAAGCAGTATAGCTATACAAGATAATAATGGCGGGGGGCTATAAGATGAGTGAGTTTACTCCGAGTGATCACGAATTAAATCAACCAGATCAGTCTGCAGAATCATACCAGCCGAATCAAGAAAGACCGGCCGAAGAAGAGTCAAAATCAAAAGAGACCCCGAAGATAGATATAGCGGAAACTAGACAGAAGATTCTTGAGCTTGAACAGCCCGAAACTCCTTTAGAGCTGCCAGTAGATGGAAGCCCAGAAGGTGATCAACCGGTGTATATCGATCGCGCAATGAGGCGAATCAGTCTAAATAACGAGCTCAAGTTGATACGTGAAAAATTAACCTCAGGACAACGTTTGTTTAGCAAAGGCGTGCACCAACCGACGATACAACGAGTTAGCGACGCTTCAGCACGAACGATTACCCGCCCAATAGGCTTACTCGGTGGTGGAGTACTTGCTTTTTGCGGCAGCTTAATCTATTTACTGTTCAGTAAGTATGTCGGCCTTAAGTATAACTATCTTATTTTTGTTATGTTGTTTGTGCTCGGCTATTTGCTGGCGACGGCAATTGAGTTCGCGCTTAAAGCCACCCGAACAACCAAAGAACGCTAGTTGTTTGAGTTAACCGTCTTTAGGTTGCCGTCTCTATCGATATAAATTGTGTCTTCTGTAGGGAACTCTTGCGCATTAGGTAGACTAGGCGCTTGCGGCATTGTAGGTGCAACCGGCTTTGTATCTTTTGGCTTGGCTTGCTGCATATTGTCCTCGAGCTCATGAGCAATCCTCACAGCTTCTTGGTTATCTAATAACTCGCTCGATATATTCTCACTGTCATTAGAAGCTGCTGGCGCAATAACGGCGGGCTGGGTTGGCGCAGTCGGCGGAGCGGAAATAGGATTAGGCGCCATGATTGGAGAGGCCGTAGGCGGCTGATAAGGCAGGGCTGCTGGTGCGGCGGGTAACGGATTACTGGTTACGGCTTGTCTTTTGGCAATCCACTCATCTAGGAAAGATCCTGAGCTTGGCGAAGCCGGTTTAGCAGTCAAAGCAGGAGGTTGAGCAGTCGGGGCACGCATTGTCGGTGGCATAGAAAAGGGTGATGAGGCGACATTAGAAGCCGCATTATTGGGTGTGGCGGGAGTTATTGGTTTGGTTTCCATGCGAGCAAAGATCTCGCGTTCAACCACGCTTCTTGGACGACCGTACTTAGCAGCTGAGAGCTGCTTTAGAGTCTCTGCTAATTCAGAGTTCGGCTCTCCCAGCGCTGGGAGAGTAGCCATACTAAAGGGCTGGGTCGGTACGCCATTTATAAGCGTTCTAACGATCGTATTGAAGTTTGGTACCCGTAGCAGGTCTTCTCCCTCAAACACGGGCTGGAAGTACCTAGTTAAGGTCTCAACGTCATTCTGACCGACCCTAAAAGCCACGATTGTACCCATGTTCCCAAATACCGAATCTCGTACATCCTCTGTCAGCTGAGTAGTAAACTGGTTGGCTACAATAAGGTTTAGGTGATACTTTCTTGCTTCACTCATGATAGTGGCAAAGCTGTCTGTGGAGAAGTTCTGAAACTCATCGACGTATAAACCAAAGTCGACTCGATCTTTCTCAGGTATATTGGCTCGGCTCATAGCTGCCGCCTGAAACTTCATCACAAAGATCATACCCAGCAGGCTGGAGTTCAATTCCCCAGTACGTCCCTTGCTTAGATTGACTAAGAGGATCTTACGCTCATCCATAATCTTGCGCAGATCGAAAGCACTCTTAGTCTGCCCGATAATGTTGCGCATCATCTCGTTACTGAGAAAGGCGCCGAACTTACTGACAAACCAGCTTACGACTTCACCAAAATCATTTGAGCGCTGGGATTGAGGCATTTCCTTCTCCCAGAACTCAATAACTGTTGGATCGGTAACATACTG
>DAHWQR010000006.1 GCA_027340655.1 Candidatus Saccharimonadota bacterium | reverse complement strand
CGTTACCACTCAGGCAATTCATAACGAACTAATCAAAGACAAGCGATTTGTACTGATTGGACGTGGTATCTACGCTCTCAAAGAATGGGGCTACAAGAAAGGTACAGTAGCTGACATTATCCAGGAAGTCTTAAAAGAAGCAAACCAGCCTCTACACCGTGACGAGATCGTAAAGAGAGTGCTCAAAAGTCGTTTCGTAAAAGAAACTACCATCCTCTTGAACCTTCAAGGTAAACCTCAGTTCCGTCGAGTAGCTAAGGCAACATACACATTGGCTGAAAAATAGAATAGGCATATAGCTTTTTACAAGCAACACTCTTTATTATTTTTTTATTGTAAAACGCGATTTCTCCAACAATTCATTTAAGTATACTTCTTTAAAGTATCTTTCTGTAACGACATTTATATTAGATGGTAGTGGCATTGTCTTGTTTCTTAAACGCTTATTTATTTCACCTGTGCTTAAATCTTTATTACCTACCAAGATCAACAGAACTTTTTGTTTAAGTAGGGTGTAGCGCTTTGCCTTGATGGACACAATCTTTAATAATGTAGTAAGATTTTTAGCGTAAAATAGATCGATCACTATCCCTGTACTATCGTTGCTATCCAGATATATAAAAAAATCACATTCGACTCCTCCAGGACGAATAATCTTATGCTCATGTATAGATATCTCCGCAAATAAATTAATTAGAAAATTAAAGAAATCTGTCTCGTATTTTACGGCTCTTTTATCTCCAACTTTTGCAATTGTACTTCTATATTCTCCTTTAGTATGATCCGATAATTCTTTTGGTATAAGTTGCTTACGGAGCGCTACAAGACCCCCATGGGACCTCTGGATAGACCTTGCTGAAGGTAAGTATTCAAAAAGATCTATTTCGTCGGCTGTAGGAAAATTTCCATTAAGCTCTCTGTAGTAAAGTAACCCGGCAAGCAATTGCTCCTTCGTCCAGGGAGGTTGATTGCCATGCTTAAATTTGCGTAAAGAGTTAGTGTACATTTTGCGAACAGTGTTTTATTAACAAATCTCTGAAACTGCAGATGTATTGTAGTGCCGTGATAAATAGAAGGCAAGGTTAGCTTAATATGGAATTAAGAATCTTAATAATTTAAAAGGAGTTATCCCATTTTACAAAGTAGGAACAGGGCATAGTAATACCCAAAAATATCAATGAGAGTTCGTGTCGTACATTATATCTTTTACGACCCTTTATATTCGTATTTGGTTTACTGGTTATACCCCTTCTGTAGGGGAGTAGTTTCACTTTCTAAGAGTTAAGCTAAGTTTTTTGCTGCGCTTTAATGTCTTATATACCTACATATCACTATTATGTTAATGCCCATACCGGAAGACCACATGCCAATAGCTAGTCCGCTTTTGACATATGCTAATATCTATTTTTATATATAGTTTTCCACAGCCCGTGATATTGTTTTAGGCTATTTTTAAACATTAGCTCTATAAAAAAATTGTCCCCTATCCTTTCCCTGTTATTGCTATATATTTGACAATTCCCTATTTCGGTTCTGATATATATATTTTTATTGTAAACTTCAGCTTTTAAATAACTGAACAATTTACGAACTACTAGGGCAGTGTGATGGGGGAAGCCCTAGTTTAATCTTTATATATCTAATACTCCGAGGAGCTCAGGAACTTCCCCTAGCCTAAACAGTATCAGTCATTCTTGCGGTTATTTATAGTATGCCCTGCCGTCGAGTTGGACATCTATATATTGGCTAGGGGTAATATTCTGCTGCTGAAGTGTTGCAACAGCCGCTAAGTAGGTTCCGACCTGAGAAAGCGCATCTGTCTGATGCAGGTTGAATTTAATATAATACGGCACTCCTGCGGGATATACATCTAGCTCTTCGGCCATTGGTACCAGGTTCATCTTACTAATTTGGATTTTTTTAACAGCTAGAGCTTGTGCTACGGTCTCAATAAAAATTACACTCTGAGGTGCAAGTACCTGCCTGTCTTTTAACGAAATAGAACTTACTGAATTAACTCTCGGCAATCCCTTTAGTTCATTGGCTTGCACAGATTGAGCGTCAGTAATGATTAGCCCGTTATCGTTTACTAGATAACTACTCCCGTCGCCAGCGGTGTAGATTAAAACCGGCTTTGACAGTTGTATATGGACTGTGGGAGTAAAGCCAAATAGAGGTACGGTAACGGCCGCGTAAGCAATTTCCGGGTATTTTTGAGTTAGCGCAGATGCAATATCTGCCGAACTAATAGTTGGCTTAAACCTATTAAAAATTGATGAGTCAATGGCCGTAGCGGTGCTTTGCTGATACTGACTTACGCTATGCGGCAAATAGTTAAAGCCTGGAGGTTGAATTATAATAACGTTCGCGCGGCTACTGATACTTAGGCCAACAATCAAAGCCAATAAAACAATTACTAACCCCGATAGTACAGACCAGGCTCGAAACTTGCTAATAGTAATTTCATTAATAGTCTCCATTTGACGCAAAGCATTTCTATCCCTCCCCTGTCCGTTCACATCTGTTCTAGTTATACGATTAGGTTCAGAATACGGTATAGTCGAGGATACTCTTGAGCCCAGCTGACCGGGCTGGCGTTGTCGAGCCTGTCTAGTCTTAGGCTGATCTTTGTTACGGAACAATTTCATTTGCGGTCTTTTGTCTCTTTATAACCATGACCAGACATATCAATTATTAGTTCAGCAATCTTACTTGCAGAGTCTGGTACGTAGTATTGAATAATCTTTTTCTTCAGTTCTTCCCTGCTCTTATTGTTATCCAGAAGGCCGGAAATAGTATGTGCCAGTCTAAGCTCCTGCTCGGCTTGATCTTCGCTCAACTCAATTACTGCATGATTTTTAGCTAATGCCCGGGCATTTCTTACGTTCCAGATTAGCTGTGTTGATGGAATTATAATGCAAGCCTTTCCTTGTGCCGCAAATTCAGCCAGATTTGTAGCCCCGCCACGAGCGATTATGACATCTGATGCTCCGCTATAAAGGTATAGATTAGTAACAAAACCCTTAACGATCACCCTTTTTCGATCGACAGTCGCAATCTCTGCATCATACCGAGAGTTTAAGTTTTCTGAGAACGCTCTACCGGCGATATGGATAATAGCTAGATCCGGATACTTTTTAAGAAGGAACGGCACATTAGCGAGGACAATCTGATTTAGCTTATCTGCTCCGTTTCCACCACCAGTTATACATATTACTTTCGAGTAGCTGGCAAGACCAAGCTTGGTTTTAAAATAACGCATATCTTTTTCTCTCACCAGAGAATAATTCGCGCTTATTGGTACGCCAACCTTTACGGTCTTGCTCTGGGGATACGGATAAATTGACGGATCTAATGCTACAGCATGCATGCTTGCCATAGGAGCTATAATCCGGTTAGCAAGGCTCGGTGTACTGTCGGAGTCATGGGTAATATACTTTATACGCCTGAACCATGCCGCGATCGCTACCGGTACGCTAATATAGCCACCGCGGGTAAACACTAAATCGGGCTTTATCTTTCCTAATAAACTCCAGCTCTGCGATAAACCACCGACTGTTCTTGTTAAATCGCGCAGGTTTAAGGACTGGGTACGCAGATCCAATAACTGTGCTAAGCCTTTACCGCTATAACGCCTTAGCTTGCCGGCTGAAACGTAATAACACTCATCAATATACGGACTACTTTCGACAATATCTGAAAGCTTGCCACCCTTTTGGCCAATAAAAACTATCTTAACTTGCGAGTCTAGACGTTTAAGCTCAGCTGCGACCGCTAAGATCGGAGTTATATGCCCCCCCGATCCGGCGCCCGTGACTACTATAGTCATTTATGCCTGCCCTTCTGCTTAGATGTTCTATGCTACGCGATGAGACATGTGAAGTGTAACGCGAAATCTGGTACACCAACCCAACGGCCGCTGCAAAAAAGACCACTGATGTTCCGCCATAGCTTATAAATGGTAACGTAATTCCCTTTAGCGGCAATAGCCCAATCATAGCCCCTATATTAATTAAGGTTTCGGTACTTATCCAGGTTAACACCCCAATTACGATAAGTCGGCTAAAATCATCCGGTGCGCCCTCGGCAACTTTAGCAATGCGCCAAAACAGACTAGCAAATACCGCAAGTAAAATTACCGAGCCAATAAAACCGAACTTTTCAGCGTAAATGGCAAAGATTGAATCATTATCTGCTTCCGGTAAATAGCCGTAAGCCTGCACATCGCTACCCAACCCCAAGCCAGTTGCCCCGCCACTGCCAACGGCTATTAACGCCTGGCATGCTTGGTAGCCAGTAGATTGGCAGTTGGCCGAAGGATGGAGGAAAGTTTCAAGCCTGGCCATCCGGTAAGGAAAAGCCAAAATTGCCACTACGCCGAGTCCGACCACTAATGAGGCGACTATTGCAATGCGTTTCATTGGCATTCCGGCCACAAAGACCATAACACCCATCATGGCAATAATTACTCCGGTAGAGCCTAAGTCGCTTTGAATAATGGCGACTACTCCGCCAATAATTAAAAGTGCGGCCAGGATTGGCTTTACGGTTTTTGCGAAGCTTTTGATGCTACCGTTTTTAATCCGCAGCGCTAAAAAATGCGCAAACCAGATTAGGATTGCAAATATTAGCATTTCTACAGACTCAAATGACAGGCCCGCAAAACGAACCCAACGATGCGCAGGATAGTTCGGGTTTACAGGAAGAGCAATGGCAACCAGTGTAGCTAGAATTGCCGCAGCCATTAGCCATTTATAATTCTTTCTCCACTTGGAAAGCGGAATTTTAGCAGTAATCAAAAAAGCAACTAAGGCTAAACCGACAGCCAGAAGTTGTTTAAATATAAAATAATTAGCGCTGGTTCCAGTAGTATCTGCCAAAGCTGGGCTAATTGAGTATATAAGGACTAGGCCTACCACTAATAGCACTAGGGTATAAATTAATATCCAGTGATCGGGTTTGTGTCTTCTCTGGCCATTATTAAGCTCTGGCTGTGAAAAATTTAAGCGAGATCTGCTTCGAATACTGGTTCTGCTTCCGTTAAACACGTGCTTACCTTCCAATCAGGAATACGACCAAGCCTAGTACGGCCGCCATTTGCCCTAATATCCAGAAGCGCATCGTAACCTTAGTTTCGGGCCAGCCAATAGCTTCAAAATGATGGTGGATTGGCGAAGAAAGAAATACCTTTTTGCCGTGCCGCAACTTTTTAGAAAGTCGGTTAATAATAACGGATCCGGTTTCCATAACATAAACTGCTCCAATGATCGGCAATACGTAAACCGTATCTGTCTGCATGGCTATTATACCTAGGGCAGTTCCTAGAGCGAATGAACCGACATCGCCCATGAAAAAACGTGCCGGAAAAATATTAAACCAGGTATAGCTAAGCAACGCCCCAACCACCGTAAGACAGAATGCCGCCAGTGCATATTTCCCTTGTACTGCACAAATAAAGGTATAGGCCATGAAAGAAGACGTTAAAAGCCCTCCAGCCAAACCATCCAGCCCATCAGTAATATTGACGGAATTTGCCGTAGCTACCACCACAAACCAAAACAGAATTATGATGCCAAATCCTATATCCCATTCGTGGATTCCGGGTAGAAAAATTGAATGCACGCCTAGCTTTTCATAAAACCAAACTCCGCCAATTAATCCAACCGCACTATATAGCAAAAACTTAACCTTAGCGCGCATGCCGGCAATGCCATGATTCGAACCCCTAATATTCATAATGTCATCTATCAAGCCGATTGCTCCAGCAGCCACCATACCGGCCAGAGGTAACCATGTTTGGTCGCGCTTTAAATTTAAGAACAGGGTCACCAGGGCGATCGATGTAACAAATATAATGCCCGCCATATTAGGTATATGCCGTTTATGTTTTTCAGCGTGCAGCTTGTTATAAACGGTAGCCTCTCCCCCACTCCAGGCGTCAGTACGCTGCTTTTTCCACCAATGATGTTTATATGCCAGAGTCGTATAGATCGGAGTAATTGCCATAGCCACCACAAAACCCAAGATACCAATCAGCAAGATTCGAACAGTTGTGTGGGTTTGGAGTGTTAAGCGTATCATTTTTAGTTTAGTTAAGTGTAAGTATATCCTAGGCTAGGCTCTATTAATAGTCGCCTAACTCTTTGGGTCGATATAGCCCTCATTTATTAGCATGTGCACAATATCCGCGAAAACCGGCTGAGCACCATATGATCCGGCGTAACCTGGCACACTCGGTTTAATATTGTAGACAATAATTGCGTATTGCGGCTTATTGCCACCTACGAACCCGATATACGAACCGTTAAATATGTTGCTGTAGTAGCCACCACTCGGGCTGGCGACCTGAGCCGTACCGGTCTTCCCTCCCACTATATAGTTGGATGGAAAGTTCATGAATGAGAACCCGCCATTTAGGTAAGCTTTTACTACTCCCTCCATTAATGGTATAAGCTCCTGGCCGACTTGCGGTTTGACAACATTGCGCTCCAGTACTTTAGGCTTATTGATACTTACCTGACCGTTTGGAGATATTATCTTGTCAACCAAAGTCGGCTGGTAATAGGTTCCGCCATTCAGTACAGACGATAGAGCCGCTACTAATTGAATAGCCGTAATGCTTACTCCCTGACCAAAAGCAGTATTCGCATAGCGCAAATTAATGCTTGGATCGCCCAGGTTGGCTGGCGGAACATAGCCGGTTGCCTCATAGCCCTGTTCGATTCCAGTAGGCTGGCCAAGCAAAAAGTGACTTACCATGTAGTTATGCCAGGTGACAATCCCCTTAGACGTAATTTGCGTTCCGCCCGGCTGGCTCATTTGCATTAACATCCATGTAGCTCCGGTGTTTAAGGATAGAGCAAGGATACTTTGAATATTTTGCTCACGAGCGCCACCGTCCTGCTTAATGTCATGGATAGTAAAGCCATCAATGACCCATTGGGCGGGATCAAAAAATGACTCGTTTGGAGTAATAGCGCCCACGTTTAACGCTGCAGAGGTGGTCAATGTCTTCATGATTGATCCGGGTTCGATAGGATAGTCGACTGCAGCATTTTGAAATAGGCTTTGATTTGAAACCTGAGTGTAATCCGCCGGATTATATGTCGGATAATTAGCCATTGCTTTTACGTGGCCGTTGTAAGGGTTGATTACGATCGCGCTTAGTCCTTGGCTTTTAGTAGCCTTATATTCATTAGCAAGGATCGTCTCAAGCTGCTGCTGCATGCCTAGATTAAGCGTCAGGACAATATTTTTCCCTGGAGTTGGGGGAATTTGCGTATTGTCTTTGCTGGCAGCCAGAGGTACGCCATTTACGTCAGTGATAGCTTTAAGCAGTCCAGGCTTACCGGCCAGTATCGGATTAAGTGCTTGCTCAATTCCATACTCCCCGACGCCATTATTATTAACAAAGCCCAACACCTGGGATGCTAATGAACCGTCCGGATATACCCTGTAGTCTTGGCCTTGAGTGTCCAGCCCCGGATCTTGCAAATTTGTTATCTTTTGATTTTGACTTTGTGTTAGCTTATTTGCTATTACCACGTACTGAGTATTCTTCGCAGACAGTTCAGACGCGTAAGTACTAGGATTACCGCCAATAATTTGGCTAATCTGGTCGGCTACCTGATTCGGCTTCTTTATAAATAACGGGTCAGCGAATAAAGTATAAAGCTCCTGATTAAGGACTATAGGAACATCGCTGCTCCCATCCTCAGCCTCAATAATCCCTCTAGTGGCCGGAATTTGGTACTGTTTTAGCTGATCGCTTAGTGCCGCTTGTTTGTAATGCCCATAGCGGATTATTTGAAGATAAAACAAACGCAAACCAAAAAGTGCCAGCACGGCCACTAACAGGACAGACCAGATTCTTATCCTGCCTGGACCTGAAGTTAATTTGGAGCTGAGCGTCACAGGCATTAGCCCTCCTAGTATAACTAATTTGTGGCGGTAGCTGAAGGCGTAAGCGGCACCATATTTTTAGCAACCGCACTAGTCTGTGCCCTGCTAACAGATTGTAATTGTGCTGAATAGACCGCTAAATTAGCATTTTCATTTTTGAGTTGTGTCTGTTGTTGCTGAAGTGAATTCAGACTAAAACCGTAGGCATTAGTTTTAGTGACCTGAGAAAGATAAAACAAACCCAGCAAACAGGCCAACACAATCAAAATGATGGTGTTACTTATCGGCCCAAATGTCTTGGCGCGAGCTTTAATGCTAACCGAATTGCGGTTGCGCCCAGCGAACTGGGATCGACTGAGTGCAAGTGAGCTTGAATAGGTCATAATTTTGTTTTTCCTTTGGCCAGCCCTATCTTTGCAGATAAGGCTGGTTGTTTAGGCATTAGAGCACGCGAACGTGGATCTTATATGCCCGGGAGTTGCTTTTTACCGGAATTGGCATTCGCAGTCCCTTTCATTTTTGTTTCGCTGCGACCCGTAATTTAGCACTACGGGATCGCGGATTATTGGCTATTTCGTGAGGCCCCGGCGTTACCGGGTGCTTAGTTAGTAGGGTCAGGGCGGCATCATAGCGGTTGCCTGACTCCCCGGCAAAAAACTGCTTAACAATCCTATCTTCCAAACTATGGAAGCTGATAACCGCTATGCGGCCACCGGGTGCAAGTAGTTTCAACCAGATCGGTAAAGCTTTGCTAAGCTGGGCGAGCTCGTCGTTAACGGCAATTCTAATTGCCATGAACGTACGAGTTGCCGGATTTACCCGACTATGCCCGCCCCACGCTTGTCGAACCAACCCCGCTAATTCGGTTGTCGAATTAATTGGGCGGTTTTTTACAATTAGCTTAGCAATCTGTCGGAACCGCGGCTCTTCGCCGTAGCTCCGTAAAATATCTGCTAACTGCTCTTCACTCGTATGGTTCACGATATCCCCGGCAGTTTTTTCCTGCCGTTGATCCATTCGCATATCGAGAGGCGCGGTCTTAGCAAAGCTAAAACCTCTACTAACCTCGTTAAGGTGCGGTGACGACACTCCCAAATCCGCAAATATAATGTCAAAAGCTCGTTTTTTCAGAAGCAGTTCTTGAGCTGCACTTAAGTAATCTTGGTGCAGCAAACTTACGCCGCTGCCTTTGAACATCTTACTTAAATGTTCAATCGCTACTTCGTCGCGATCAATTAACACCGACTGAGCGTAATTCTCGGTCAGGCCAAGGATCGCACTTGCATGTCCGCCGAATCCTGCCGTGGCGTCAAGATAACGTTCACCCTTTTGAGGCTTAACATTATTGATGACTTCCGACTGCAAAACTGGCGTATGACTCTTACTTTTGTGAGGATTTTGGTGCATCTTTTTCTTGTTTTTATTTTTGTACAAGGTCACCTATTCAGCAGCCAACTTTTTATTTTAAAATTTTTGTTTTTATGGTTCATGGAGAGCGTGTATGTAAGAAGGTCGAAGTTTAAAAAACTGGAGCTTCTTACTGCTTGCCACGAAAGATTTGAGAGACTTTGTGTGAGGTGGAGTTTTGGGAGGTGTTTTAAAGAAAAGAACTAAGACTTTTTAAAGTGGGGTCTATTAGGTCCACTTGCTGACTGCCGAATAGCTAACCTCGAGGCTAGTATTCATGTACTTCACTTTTAGATTGTTAAAGAACTTCGGGTTTTCGATCTAAGACCTTGGTCTTAACCCACGGGGCTTTTGACTAAGCCGCCAGTATTGCCCGGCCCGTACAGCAATCAGGTCTTTGCTGATACCTGCATAATCCAGCAGCTGCTGATCCAAGAGAATCCTCCCCTGTTTAGCATCTAATGGTCCCTCGATCTTGCCGGTTCTAAACTGAACATTGATGTCGGCCGTTTTCTCATCAAGGATATCTCCTTTGAGTGCCGGTTCCACCAATTCGTCCCAAACCGCCTTAGAATAGAGGTGCAGGTACTTTTTAAAACCGCGAGTGACTACTACCCCACTTTTGAACTCAGCGCGAAGTTCGGACGGTATGGTTAACCGTTTCTTATCGTCGAGCCGGCGTTCGAAGTAATCTATTGTAGCCATCCCTTTATCTGTACTAGTGGTTTTTATTTTTGTATGGTTCGCACTATTTTGGTGCCTTTCCATAATTGCCACTATAGCGAATATACTACCCACTTCTACCCACTGCAACCCATTTTAACCAAATATAGTCGTGATTTTGACACCACTTTAGGTTTGTTTTGTAATTAACACCTTAAGCACTGTATCCAGTACAAAAATTAAAATCTATTTTATAAAGAGTTACGGCAGCTCAAAAGGATGAAAGTACGCTGTTAATAACCACTTAACCGTACGACGCTAGTTAATTAATCCAGATTAACGCTTAAGGTTATAATCTGTGGACAAATCAATTTATAAGGTTCTTGCTCTAAACAGCTAAATTTTTTAGAAATTTATAAATAGTACCATCAATTACAGAGGTAGTGGCATATTGCATACATTATTTGTTCATGCCTTTAATTTTTTCTAACACTTCTCGATCGCGCATTACTTAATCCTGTAGTTAGTTTAATTAAGCGGGGATTTACTCCGGCCTTGTATAAGAATGAGGCCACCCTAGCCGGGCTAGTAGAATCAGATTCACGCTCGTTTAATTGAGATTGATTACGCAACTTCCGATCAAAGTCGTAAACCGTTTTATCCAACTCTAACGAGCGGCTATTGTAACTCCGTAGATGCAGTCCCCCATAGTGCTTGAGCCGACTTAGCGCAACGTATCCCATGCCACTTACAAAACTTCGTTTTAAATCAATTTCGGCCGTATCTAGACTCATGCCCTGACACTTATGGATAGTTATTGCCCAAGCAAGCTTAAGTGGTATTTGCAATAGTTCTGCGCCCCTATTATCTACCTCTCTCTTCCAACTAAACGCTTCGGCGACAATAACCACCTTAGAGTCTTTAAGTTCCACCGCCGGTAATCCATGGCGAAAAGCAACCACTCTGCCTTGAGAGCCATTTACAAAGCGCTTTAGGGGATCATTGGCCACAAACATAACCTGAGCGCCAACTTTTAGAATTAACTCATTTGGCGCCAGCACGGAGCGAGCTAAATCGTTGGCTATTTCTGGCGCCCCCGTAGATTGGGCATAATAGACCCTAGACTGGCCGCTAATATCCGCCAAGCGCTGGTTATTTAAGCTATCAACATCCCTGTTATGGGTCATTAATACAGTCAGCGGTGGGTGCTCAATATTTTGGCGGGCGCTTAGCAGCTCTAGATGATACTTATTGAAACGTTGCTCCCTCAGAGCGGTCAAAATTTCTGCCAGCTCATCAGACGACTAGCGGTGTTGTTCGCTCAAGTAACAAACCCTCAGGTTAGCCTCATTCCAAGATTTTGACAAAAAACAATATGGTTTTCGATCTTTGCTTACAGGAGGTAGCTGGAAGAAATCACCAGAAAATACAACCTGTATACCACCGAACGGCAATAATGACGATCGAGCGACTTTAAGCAAAGCATCCAACCCGTCGAGCATTGCCGCATCGAGCATTGAAATTTCATCAATAATTAAGATTTCGGCTTCCATCAGTCGTTTAAGCAAGCGCGGATTGCCTAATAGAAGTTCTTCTTCCCTGGCATCAAGGCGCTGTCTGACACCTAGCCCAGACCATGAATGAATGGTTACACCTCCGAGCAAGCTAGCTGCAATGCCAGTAGTAGCAGTCAGCGCCAAATGCCGGCCAGAACTTCTTAATTTATTTACGAACTGCTCTAAAACATAGCTCTTACCGGAACCAGGCGGACCGGTCAGAAAAATATTAGCACCGCTACTCAATATTTCTAAAGCCCTAGTTTGGGTCATTAAAGTTTTAGCTCCCTTATTGAGGCGGGCTAGATTATATACTTAACGCCTAGGAAGTGCTTTGCTTTTGCGGGTTTGGGTTATTGTGCCGGCGGCGATGATCTTTATATGCCAGCTGCTGCCTTAATTGATCGATTCGAATGATATATCTTTCCCATGGCTTTAACAGAGACGAATATTGCCAGTTAGGGGTAAGAACATGCAGTAGTTTGTTCTGGTTAGAAAGATATTCTATCAGACTGACAAAATCACCATCTCCAGAAACAATAATCGCCTTGTCATAGTTGGGAAGCTCCTTCATTGCGTAAAGTACCAAATCGGCATCGATGTTACCTTTCACTACCGGCTTATAGTCCTCGTCTTCCTTGTCTCCGGACGATACGTCAACAGTGGGTTTTAATGCAATTAGGTAACCAAGCTCGTGCATATGTTCATAAAGCGCCTCATTCTCTTGCATATAGCCAATAAACATGAACGCTTTTGTGACATTAAACTGTTCTTGAAGGTAGGCCCTGAAGGCTCGCCAATCCATTTTCCAACCAACCTTCTGTACTCCCAGATTTAGATTCTGGCTGTCAATAAAAGCATAAACATTGGGTGTCTTTTTAGCTTTGCGTCGAGCTAACATCTCTTATTCTTGCTCCAATTTCTGCTTTAAACTTTGCGCCAACGCATCAACGTTGATGCGTACCTGCTTTGCAGTGTCACGATCTCTTAGAGTAACCGTCTGGTTCTCAAGAGACTCAAAATCTACTGTAATGCAAAACGGAGTACCTATCTCGTCTTGGCGACGGTAGCGTTTGCCAATATTGCCATTATCGTCCCACAGCACCATACCGAACTGGCTCTTTAACTGGGCATAAACCTTGCTGGCTAAAGCCACCAGCTCAGGTTTGTTTTTCAGTAACGGGCTAACCGCTACTTTGACCGGAGCAATCCTTGGATGGAATTTCATAACAATCCGTTCTTCTCCGGCGACACTATCGCGGGTATAGGCGTCAGTTAATACGGCTAGAAGCATCCTTCCAACCCCAACCGACGATTCAATCACATAAGGAGTAAACCGTTCCCCGCTTTGTTCGTCTAGATAGCTTAGATCTTTGCCACTGGCCTTCGCATGACTGGATAAATCAAAGTCGCTTCGGTTATGCGTACCCCACAGTTCTTTAGGGCCCTGAGGAAAATTAAAGTAGATGTCGTGGGCGGCTTTGGCATAATGCGCCCTCTCCGTTGCGCTATGCTCATGCCAACTCAAGTTGCTTTCTTTAATCCCTAGTTTGACGGTTAGAAAATTCCAAGCAAAATCCCGCCACTTCTCATAAACCGCTTCTTGGTCTTTAGGATTGATGAAATACTGCATCTCCATTTGCTCTAGCTCACGAACCCGAAATATAAAATCTCGAGGTGAAATCTCATTACGAAATGCCTTACCAATCTGTGCAATCCCAAAAGGCACTTTAGCACGCATTGTATCCTTAACATTTAAGAAGTTGGTGAATATTGAACCGGCAGTTTCCGGACGTAGATACACTTTTGCCGCTTCTTCTTGTACCGGCCCGACCCAGGTTTGCATCATCATATTGAAATATCTGGGCTCGCCCAAAGGATTGCCATCTGGAGATTTCTTACCCTTCAGTAGTTGAGAAAGTTCAGTTAAGTCTGTCGTATCAACTCCTGCAAGCTGATCAGCACGATAACGTTTATGAGTAACCTGATCCTCAACCATTGGATCGCTAAAGCCTGCCACGTGTCCGCTAGCCTGCCAAAGCATTGGATTCTGGATTATTGCGCCATCTACCCCAAAGATGTCGTCACGGGCATGTACTAACGAGTCCCACCACAGTTGCTTAAGATTGTTACTCAGCTCAATTCCTAATGGCCCGTAGTCGTAAAAACCGGCTAGTCCCCCGTAAATTTCACTTGATTGAAAAACAAAACCCCGTCGTTTGGAGAGGCTGACAATATCTTCCATTGTTGGTCGGCTCATATGCTTTTAGCTTCAGGTTTATTATCTATGGATTATACCCTTAGAGCCTCTATAACACTATCCGTTATAGTTGATACTCGTAGAGTAAGTTGATTAGCCCTGTAATTTGCTGACTAAGCGAATCAGCGTTAATCACTCTGGCTAGAGGTCTAGGGTTATGCGCCGCAAACAATAAGCGCAAAAACTTTACCTGCTCCGGTGTATATCTTCCGCCACTATTCTGAGGAGAAAAAGTCATTGTTGATGTATCGAAACTAAAAAGAGTGTTTTCAGCTAAGGCAAGCCCCTTAGCATCTGTAGTTAAGTTGGGCATGTGCCCGGAAAGAGCTAGCAGCTGGCACATAAACCAAAGCCGGGTCACACTAAGCGGGACCTCGAGGTCATTTAAACCAAAAAGCGTATCTTTGACTAGTTCAAAATAGGCCGCTTCGGGCTGATCTTCAGTTGCCCGGTTAATTATTTTAAGTAGTTCATAGCCAAATTGCACTCGATCGATGTCAGTTAGTATTTGTGGAAAATGGGACTCTAGGCGCGCTGAAACTAAGGTTGCCAGCTCACTCTTACCACGTATGTACGAAATATCGTTTAAAGAAAATAGCTCTATTCCGCCCGCCAATTTGCTCTTAAGCGTTCTCACTCCCCGCGCCATTAGGCTTAACTTCCCTGAATCTGGAGTTAGGACGGTAATAATACGGTCAGTTTCCCCATAGTTAGTCCGGCTTAAGACAATTGCCTCGGTCTTAAGCTGCTGCATCGGCGCTTAATTCCCTCTTTCGGGCGAGATTATTATCTACTGCTCTTAATAGATCCAGAAGAGAGGTATTCGGCTTATAAAGATAGGCGACTACTCCAAGCTCCCCGCTTAAGCTCTCTCTGCTAGCTCTAAATTCTAGTGGCGGTACTGTGGAGTAAATGATAGCCGGTATGTTTTCCCAGTCTTTATAAGATCTAAACTCGCAAAGAAACTCGATACCGCCATGGCCGACTAATTGAAGCTCTAAAATTACCATGTCCGGGGTTATTTTATCAGCCATGGTAACGCCGTCTTGAGCCGTGGCTACATGTATTACCTTGTGTCCGGCCGACTCCAAAGCGCCACTTAAAGTCTGGCCAAGAATATTATCCGGTTCGATTAGTAAAATTTGCTTCGCTTTAGCCATCTCTTGCAGCCTTACACTAATGCCATTTGCGAAGAAGTCTGGAGCACAACCCCCAAACCGTACAGGCGATGATGTCGTGATACGTGTAGCTTTAGGTGCATTGCTCTAAAGATGGCATCAGCTACGAAAATACCAGCGGCCGGATTATGACTGACCTCAACTAGCGGCTGTCTAGAGACTCCGTAGAGCTTACGCCCTCGCTTTAAAGCATCGCTACTGAGACTTGGTATGTCTGCGTAAACTCCGGCCACAATACCATACCGGCAACGATGAGTAGCTAGTTGAAGTGTCGTCTGTTGGCCACTATTTTGTGCTGGCAAGGCCTCTATTAATGCGCTAGCCAGCCCTACAACTGCAGCCTGCAAACCTTGACGATGCGCTAAGACAGGCTCAAAGCGCCCGCGAATATTCAGCTCGAGTGATACATTATACAAGCGCGCCAGTTCGCGCAACTGTTGATCCGCCTCATAAAGTACTGAGGATACAGACACTGCTTCAGGTGCTAATTCATAACTATTCTGGTTCGCTAACTGCAAACCCATGGCATAACTCTCTACCAATTTAATGCCATTATCGGCAAGAGCTTTGATTTGACCTAAGTCAGTCTCTAGTCCTAGAGCGCCAAACTCAGCCTGGCGTGAAATTTGAATCAATGGCAATTTTATTTGCTCAGCTATCGACAGCAAAAGATGCTGCGACAACATGGAACCCGGCGGCAAGATCGAAGTCATGTTTTTTATGTTCCCTTTTGCCAACGTTTTGGTAATTAAAATTATATACTCTTACGGGCAGCTGACAAAGACCTCTTTATAGGGAATATTCGAGTTTCTTGCTTAGTGCTATAGCTATGCTCGTTAGGGCTGGAAGGTAACGGCCGGAAGTATCTGGTTTATAAATAAGCTTGTATATTGAGTTGATTCCGTCCATATCTCGAGCGTGTCGGTCCTGAGCGGCAACATGACCATTACCCCTTGCTTGTTTTGTTCTATTTGACCGCTGATCATAACACCAACAATTTGCGGCACTAGTTTAAGCGCATACGGCGTAATAGTTAGTGGTGTTCCCTGCTGATTGGTATATTGCGCCAATTGACTATTGTAGGTATTAGCAACCACCTCTAAACGGAGTGCGAAGAGATTGCTCTGGTCGCTGGCAGACGGCACTATACCTGGATTAAAGTAGCCATCTATCGGATTGCTGCCAGTAGTATCTACATAGCCACTCCAAGTTTTGGGGTAAGATAAAACCACGCTGCCATATTGAGAAGGACCGGTGTAACTAGTTACCGTAGCATTATTCTGAGCTTGGAATTGAGCATTCAGTTGGGCCGATAGCTTCTGCTTGGCTAAGCTGACTGCCTGATTGATCATCTGGATATCGTTATTCTTGTACTTGTTTTCGTTAGAGTAAGAACTAAAGCCAAAGATAATTGCTACAACTAAGGCTACACAAACTACAATGAAAGCAATGCTCATACTGCTAATGCCGCCGCGCTCGGACAACTTATTCATAGACATGCTTATGGTAACTTAGTTTTAGCTTGCCCGCAACGGTATGTCACTTGAGCCGGTAAGCAAAAACCCCTTGCTCTTCATTAACCGGTGTTAGCTCGCTGAATTTAAAAGCAAAGCTAATGACAATTACCTTAGCTAAACCCTCTGCACGAATTTTTCTATCCAGCTTGCTCATTAGCCGAGGCAATAAAAAGACATAAATTGCATCACATTTTGGCCAAGATTGGTGCCAAAAATTGCCAAAGACTACCTTTATTTGCTTATGGTAGCGCCTGGTCCTGACATAACTATACAAAAACAATAACGGGTTTAACTCATAGCCTACGGCATTTAAACCGGCCTGGGCGGCGGCAATTAAAACCCGTCCGTCTCCGGAACCTAGCTCCAGTATTGTCTGCCCCGGTTTTAGGCCGGCAAGCTTGATAGCGGCCTTAACCTGTTTTTTCATAGTCGGTAGATAAGGAGCACCAAACAACAATACAAAACCAAAACTAAAAATAGCTATGGCTAGAATGATCTCCAGCGCCCGAACCCACACTATTTTTCCTCGCTAACCTTTTGGACAAGGGAGCTTAGCCGGTTTTCGGCAGTTTTTAGGTAATCGCTAAGCTCTTCAACCATTTTGGTAGCCTGCTCATAAAGCTTTAGAGATTCGTCTATCGAAGTTTTCTCGTCTTGCAGTCTAGCTATTACGGCCTCCAAATCGGAGCTTAGTTTTTGGTAATCAATCTGGGGCGCTATTTTACTCTTGACCATTTCCAGTACCTTTCAGTTGCTTAATTACGCTCGCTTCAAAAGCAGCACGGAATAGCTCAATAGATACTATACTACCTGTTTTGAGTTCCCTTCCGTCGCTAACATGGCCGTTTTCATAGACTATCGCATAACCTCTTTTTAAAATATCTTTCGGGCTCAGAGCGGCAATTAGCCGCGACTGCTCACTTACTCTAAGTCGTTCGCGTGTCAGTTTGTGCGTAATAATCGAGATTATTAATTCCTTAGTCTGGTTAAGGCTATCTCTTTGCGCCTTTATGCGGTGCATAAGGTTTGCTCTTAGCTGGATAGGTATATTAGCAAGCCGTAACAGTTCGGTGTTTTTGTCTGGGACTAGTAATTCGGCAGCGTTAGAAGGTGTTGAGGCGCGTTTATCGGCTGCTAGCTCAGCCAGACTAATGTCGACCTCGTGACCAATTGCTACGAGTGTTGGCACGCGGCTGGCGGCCACAGCCCGAACGAGAATCTCATTGTTAAAGGCGGCCAAATCTTCTGGACTACCGCCACCTCGGATAATCACCACTACTTCCGGTGGTTCGGATACGGTTGAAAACGTCTTAATGGCATCAATAATCTCTTCAACAGCCTGATCCCCTTGGACACTAACGTTAATTGTCTGGATCTCTAATCCCGACCAGCGATTATTTATGATACGCGTAAAGTCCGCATACGCGGCTGATTGAACGGATGTGATTAAGCCAATCCGCTTCGGAGGATAATTTAAGGCTCGCTTACGCTCAATTGCGAATAGCCCCTCGTTTTCGAGTTGTATTTTCAGCAAATCGCTCAGTCTTTTAATCGTTCCGGTGCCGGCTGGCGAAATTGAGGTAACCGTAACGCTAAACCCCCATCGTGGATGCAATCTAGGCAGACCTCTGACCTTTAGCATCATGCCGTTCTCCAGCGGACCTGGAAGGTTATATACGGTACCGAAGAAGTTAATATTGGCTCCTTCGTCCTTTAGATCAAAATACACCCACTTGTCTTTGGAGACACGAAAGTTAGCTAATTCTCCGTAAATTACTACCCCGCCGTAAGCATATTCAAGAGTCTGGTTAAATACTGCTACAAATTCGCTGACACTAAACTCAACCGCTGCTGATTGGATCATAGTATCTCGGCGCCGCTCTTAGGCTTACCGTGGCGGGATATTTCCTTTTGGTAGAAATAATAACCAGGCGTCATCTGCAACAGAGTGTTCAACACTCGATACATGATGATGACCGGAAGGCTCAGGCCCGGAGACACTCCTGCCGCCAGCAATACGGCAATCATCAGAGTTTCGTACACGCCAATGCCTCCTGGAAGTATTGATACAAAGCCAGCAAAATTAGCAATTCCGTAAGCCAGGATGATGGCGCCGGGATTCACGTAATGCCCAAAAGCAACAAATACCACATAGATGACTGCGACTTCGGTAATATTCATTAGCAACGCATATATCAGAGGCGAGCGCATTTTATTGTGGTCTTTTCTCATTTCCATGAAAGTGTCATGAAACTCATCAAAAACCTCTCTAGCCTTTTCTATATTGATAGCATCCTTCTCCGTTGGCCGGACCATCTGTATTAAACGGTTTAGACGAAGCGTAAAAAATTCAAGCATCTTCTTAATACGCTTGCGGTTACCTATGGTGTAGATAAACAGCACCGTGCAGACGATCAAAAGAGTCGAAAGTATCGCCGACACCAGTATCATCAGACGATTTACCTGTCCACCGAGCGCTAGGAAGAAAACTCCTAGAATAACTAGCGCCTCAAAGGAAAATATAGTCAGCAACAGCTTCATAAACTGCACCATGGTCGCCTTAGCACCGCTAATATCGTTATCCTTAAAGCGAAAGCCGAAATATGAGATTCCAGCCACGCCACCGCTCGGGAAAACATGGTTTACGAATGCTAGCTCCAGCGAAGCTACAAACAGCGGCTTATATGGTAGTTTGTTGCCAACAATTGAGAATAGCAACTGATAAAGACGAGTTTGGGCATGGTAATTTATGGCCTCTAAAGGCACCATTAAGACTAACGCCCAGGCATGAACTTTAAGTAAATTGCCAAGGGTCGTTTCTAAATCATGGCGAATAAAGACCAATAGGAGTAAAAGCGCGACAACAGTTGCAACGTTTAGGATTAGCTTCCATCTACGTAAGACGAAGCTGGTAATTCTACCCATATTTAAAACTATTATAGCCTAAGCTATATTTGTGACTAGCTAATCAGGCCTCAAAGGTTAAAATAGCTAACTAGATGAAAAGCCTAATTATCCTAGGACGCCAGCCCGCACTTGGACTGGCTGAACTAGAAAGTCTATACGGTCCGAATAAACTACTGCCAATCGGCGATAGTGCCGTAATTGTCGATGTCGACCCCTGCCTGCTGGCATTTGACAGGCTTGGTGGAGCGGTTAAGTTCGCTCGGGTCTTAACCGAACTTAAAACAGTTTCGTGGGACGAAATAGGCAACTTTTTAGTTAAAAGCAGTCCCGAGCATAGCAAGAACATGGCGCCAGGCAAAATGCACTTGGGTATCAGTGTCTACGGATTTTATCAAACCCCAAAACAAGTTCAACAGCTGGGTTTGAAGCTTAAACGAGCTATCCACGCCACGGGACGCAGCGTAAGGGTCGCTCCTAACCACGAAATGAGTCTTAGCAGTGCTCAAGTGATCCACGGGCATCTCTGCGGCCCAAACGGCTGGGAGTTATTACTGATCAAAGCCGGCGAGCAAACAGTTATTGCGCAGACGCTAAAAGTTCAGGACATAGAAGCCTATACCCGGCGCGATCGAAATCGGCCGGCTCGTGATGCGAAGGTTGGAATGTTACCGCCTAAACTTGCCCAAATCATTATTAATCTAAGCTCTGGACTACTGCCTGCTGAAGCCATGCTTTCGGTTTGCGACATTCCCCCCGATCAGCCACTGCCAAAACTCCACTTTAATCAAGCGCTCCTGCTCGACCCTTTTTGTGGCAGCGGAGTTATTCTTCAAGAGGCGGCTATTATGGGCTACGACTGTCTTGGGTCGGATGTCGACCAACGAATGGTAGACTATGCGAAAACCAATATCCAGTGGTTGCGCAAGCTGCCGAAATCACCTCTTTTAGACGAGGTGTCTACTGAGATTCTGCTTGCCGACGCAACTAATTATCGCTGGCCACGCAAGCCCACCATGATTGCCAGTGAAACCGACTTAGGGCCACCTTTTGGGGCTTTTCCTTCAAAGACCCAGCTTGAAGCTGCAAGAAATAGTTGTGACCGAATAGTCCGGGGATTCCTAACTAACATTTCTAAACAAATCGATAGCGGTACCCGAATATGTCTTGCCTTGCCGGCATGGCAAGTCAGTCAAACTAAGCTGGCTCACCTTCCCTTACTTGACTCTATAGAGGTGATTGGCTATAATCGGGTGAGTTTTCGTCACTCCCGGGATGAGCAGTTAATTTACAAGCGCCCCGGCCAAATAGTGGCACGCGAGTTATTAGTTTTAAGCAAAATATGAAAGAAGAGCAATGAGTCACGTAAAAGCTGGCGGCACCGCCAAAAATGTTCATGATTCACCAGGTCAGCGCCTAGGTGTTAAATTATTTGGTGGCGAAAAAGTCAAAGTCGGCCAAGTAATTGTCCGTCAAGTAGGCATGACAAAGCGCCCAGGCCCGGGTACCAAAATAAGCCGTAACTTCACGATTCATGCTGCTAGAGACGGCATCGTTGAGTTTAAGACACGTAAAGTACGCCTCTTCTCGGGCAAAAGTGTCCGTCGAACTGAAGTCAGCGTTAACTAAGACCTAAGTGATATCTGATTCGATCAATAACGTCCGCGATTACAACTTGCGACTTAACTAGATAATCGTCAACTCCCAAGCTTTCAGCGCGCTGTTTATCGCTGTCCTGGCTTAGAGCAGTCAGCATAATTACTTTTAAACTTGCTGTTTCAGGGGTATTGCGTAAAATATCCAAGACATCAAACCCGCTTACTTTAGGCATCATGACATCTAGTAAAACTAAGTCTGGGTGGTAACTGATGGCTGATGCTAGCGCATCTTCACCATCGGCAACTCTACGCACATCGAAACCTTCAGCCTGTAAGCGCATGACATAGACATTGGCCAAGCCGTCGTCATCTTCTACTAATAATATGCGTTTAGCGGTGTCAGATTTTGTTTGATCCATACTGCTTAAGGTAGCTTATCTTCTGTCTTTTTGCAAGGCTGCCTTAATCAAACCATCGAATAATGGGTGCGGGCGGGTAGGTCGAGACTTGAATTCCGGATGAAATTGACTGGCAATAAAGTAAGGGTGATTAGTTCCTTCAATCACCTCAAATAAGCCTGTCTCGGGATTGAAACCGACAGCTCTAATCCCCCAACTCTCATAAGATGGTATGTACTTAGGATTACACTCCCAGCGGTGGCGATGCCGCTCAACAATTTTTTCTTTACCATATAATCTTGCGGCCAAACTGTCTTTTTCTAGTCTGCAGTCGTAGTTTCCTAAGCGCATCGTGCCGCCAGTATTCTCCTTGCCCTTCTGCCCCGACATAGTATCGATTACCGGGTCTGGAGTTTTAGGATCGACTTCAGTTGTATTAGCTTTGGTGAAACCGTTTCGGCGCGCGGCAGCAATTACCGCCATATGCAGGCCATAGCATAGGCCTAGATATGGCAATTCGTTCGCTAGGGCGAAGCTTGCGGCTTCAATTTTGCCGTCTACGCCTCGACTACCGAAGCCACCGGGAACAATTATGGCGTCACAATCGGCTAAAACTTGCTCCGGATTATTATTTTTTCCCAGCTTGACAGCATCAATCCAAACAAAATTAAGGTTAGTCTCATTCCACCATGCGGCAGAGCGAGTCGCTTCAACTACCGACATATAAGTATCGCTATTGTCCATGTATTTAGCTATTAACCCGACCGTCACACTTCGACGGTAGTCCTTCTTGGCTCGAACTACCATGGACCGCCACTCTTTAAGTTGACTCTCCTTGCCCTTAGCTACGTTCAACTTGTTAGCCACCACATCCGCGATGCCGCTATCTTCAAGAGTTAACGGTACTTCATAAATATTGTCTGCGTGCGGTAAGAGCACTATGGCGTCTTCGCTGACTCCAGAAAAAAGACTTAATTTGCGCATTACATTACTGTTA
>DAHWQR010000001.1 GCA_027340655.1 Candidatus Saccharimonadota bacterium | reverse complement strand
AACGACGCTTAAGACCGGGCATTTGTAGCGGTTATAGACATCTATCATTTGCTGAAAACGTGCCGGTGTTGCCCGGATAAAATCATCACTCCAAGTGTAGATAAAGGGCTCGTTAGCGATTAGGTGTTCGCTGTTTAGTAGTGGCGTGCCGTTACCGTAAGGCCCTTTTTGACGGACGTAAATGAAGTTTGCCAAATTGGCAATATCTTTTACCATATCTAAAAGCTTGGCTTTGCTTGCGCCACCGTTCTTAATATTTAAAACCAAATCCTCGCTTGGTTTATCGAAGTGATCCTCAATACTGCGCTTGTTTTGTCCGGTGACAATGACAACATCTTCAATTCCGACACTGACCAGTTCCTCAACGACATATTGAATAATCGGCTTGTCGACTAAGGGCAGCATTTCTTTAGGCATAGCCTTGGTTTGCGGCAAAAACCTAGTACCGAAACCGGCTGCCGCGATAACGGCTTTGGTTACTTTTGTAGTCATATCTTTACGTAGTTGATACTAGCACAACTAAATCAAACTTCCCATATCAGCTTATCTACAGCAAGCTTAGGCATTATGGGTGGACTTATGAAGAAAGCAGTACTTGGTTTTGGCATTTTCGGAGTCTATCTGATCTATTCAGTAGGTATTAGGCATCAACAGCCGCTGATTCCTAAACCGGCTTCTCTAATAAGCAGTAATACTAAGAGCGGCGGCTCGTCATCCGGTTCAAGTACGGCCAGTGCAACTTCAAGTACCACATCGGCCGCTGGGCCACCTAGCCCAACTCCGGCTTCCTCCAGCTCAAAGTATCAAGACGGAACTTATGTCGGCAGCGTGGCGGACGCCTACTACGGCAATGTTCAAGTGTCGGTTACGATCAGCGGCGGACGGATTAGCAAGGTTAAGTTTTTGCAGTACCCGAACACCCATTCAACCTCAGTCTATATTAACCAGCAGGTGATGCCTTATTTGCAGCAGGAAGCAATTCAGGCGCAAAGCTCCAACGTGCAGATGATTACCGGAGCTACTTTTACCTCGCAGGCCTTCGTTCAATCACTTCAAGCAGCATTAAATAAAGCCTAAGGGAAGGGTCTAATTAGTTATTTAAAAACGTGAAGCAAACTAAAATCATCATGGGAATGCCGATTACGGTAGAGATTGTCGGGGCTCAAGAAAGCGCGCCATTTACTAAAGTATTTAGTTACTTTAGGCAGATTGACAGACGCTTTAGTCCGTATAAAGAGCAAAGCGAACTTAGTAAATACAACCACTCCAAAGTTAAGACGAAATTATCTCCGGATATGGAAGAAGTACTTGCTTTATGCGCACAAACTAAAGAGCTTAGCGGCGGCTATTTTGACATCACCCGTAGCGATGGAACAATCGATACCTCAGGGCTAGTTAAGGGCTGGGCAATAGATAACGCCGCGAAGATGCTTAAGAGTGAAGGCTTTAGTAACTTTTACGTTGAGGCTGGCGGCGACATCCAGGCCGAAGGATTTAATGACCAAGATGAGCCATGGGCTATCGGCATTCGCAATCCGTTTAAGCAAGAGGAGATCGTTAAAGCTATCAAATTATCCGGGATGGGAGTTGCGACTAGCGGTACCTATATCCGCGGAGAGCATATTTACGATCCTTTGAATAATTACCAAAGCCCCAAAAACGTCGCCAGTTTAACCGTCATTGGGCCTAATATTTTTGAAGCTGACCGCTTCGCGACAGCGGCATTCGCAATGGGAGAAAAAGGCGTAAGTTTTATTGCCAGCCTGCCCGGGTTTGAAGCCTACCAAATTAATAACGTTGGCCGCGCAACATTTACACAAGGATTTAATAGCTATGTGGTTTAAGTGGATCGATCCGATTATTAACAAACTAACGATGTATAGACTGCTGATGTACTACTTAATCGGCCTGCTATTAGTCGCCATTGGTTTTAGCTCGGTTGGAATAATTCATTTATCGGCAATTGACATCATTATATCTAGTGTCTTGCTAGTCACCGCCTGTTACGTTATTAACAAGGTTTTTTCTTACATATTCAGCACTCCCGTTAACCCTGAATCGTCAATTATAACCGGTTTAATTCTGGCCTTAATAATGCCGCCCAACCCGACTGGTTATGGCTTGTTGTTTGTTCTGGCTGCCGCCGGCCTTGGAATGGCCTCGAAGTATTTGATTACTTACCGCAATAAGCATATCTTCAACCCAGCGGCCGTTGCCGTGTTCCTAACGGCCATCGGTCCTCATCAATCCGCTGACTGGTGGGTAGCGACCGGATCACTGTTCCCGTTTATTTTGCTCGGCGGTTTGCTTATTATCCGTAAAGTGCGCAGAGAGTCGATGCTCGTCAGCTTTTTGCTAGCTAGTACTATCGCCACTGCTTTATTTTCTATCCAAGGCGGATCTAGCCTCGGCTTGAATCTAAAGAACATGCTACTGAGCTCCGGGCTATTGTTCCTAGGCTTTGTAATGCTTACCGAACCATTCACTTCGCCGGACACTAAAGTAAAAAGAATAATTTACGGGGCGCTGGTCGGGATTATCATGGCACCGCAATTTCACGTCGGGCATTACTACTCGACACCGGAGGCGGCTTTGCTAATCGGCAACTTGTTTGCCTTCATTGTTAGCAGCAAGGGCTCACTGATGCCGGTATTGAGACAAAAGTATCGCATAACTAAAGATTCAGCCGAATTTGTTTATGCTCCTGAGAGAGCTTTGAGTTACTTGCCGGGACAGTACATGGAGTTTACCTTGCCGCACACCAAGATGGACAGCCGTGGAGCGCGGCGCTACTTTACGCTATCTTCTTCTCCTACTGAGGCTAACTTAAGCATCGGGGTGCGCTTTTATGACGAGAGCAGTAGCTATAAAATCGCCCTTGCGGACAGTGAGCGAGGCGATATGATTGCTGCCTCCAGGCTTGAAGGCGACTTTACGATGCCTAGCGACAAATCGAAAAAGCTACTGTTCGTTGCTGGCGGCATCGGCATTACTCCGTTCCGCAGTATGATTAAGTATTTAATCGATACCAGAGAAAAACGCGATGTGGTCCTTGTTTACGCAGCACGATCAGCCGATCAGATTGCCTATAAGGAAGTTTTTGAGCAAGCTGAAGCGCAATTCGGGCTACGTGTGCATTATGTTTTATCTAACGGCGGCAATAGCAACGGCCTTAAGGGTGCTGTCAAAGGAAGGCTTAGCGGCAGAGGATTGAAGCGTTTAGTGCCGGATATTAACTCGCGCAAGATATACATTTCCGGACCGCCAAATCTAATTGAAGACTTAAAACAATCACTGGTAGATAATGGCGTAAGTCGTGCTAACATAAAGGTTGACTTCTTCTCCGGATATTCGTAGAAAAGAGAAGACGTCAGCAAAATATTAAATCGCCAATCAAGGCTAACCTGATATAGGTTTGATTTTAAAATGACTAAAGACGTTAATAAGATTAATTTTTACGATGATAATAACCATGATTACCGGGATTTCTGGGTTGGTCGTGACTATGAACATGAGGCTGAGTTAATCGCCTTTAGAAAGTTACTTAAGGGCAGGCACTATAAGATTGCAATGGACTACGGAGGCGGCTATGGTCGCCTGAGCCCAACATTGCTTGAGTACGCAGATAAAGTAATTTTAGTTGATCCTTCGAAAAAACAGCTGGCATTGGCAAAAGAAAAGTTAGCCGGATTAAACGTCGAGTTTGTCCAGCAACAGAAGAAAGATAATGTTCCGGCCGAAGATAACTCCCTGGACTTCTTAGCCATGATAAGGGTCTCGCATCATTTACCGGATCCGAATCCGGTGTTTAGCGAAATTGCCCGCACCCTAAAACCGGGTGCCGAAGCCGTAATTGAGATCGCTAGCGAGGCTCACTTCGTTAACCGCTTACGTTACCTAAAACAGCTTAAACCCGTTCCCAGCGAGCCGGTAGCGGTTGGCGTGCACGCTAACGGTGCGGAAGACGACACTCCTTTCGTTAACCACAATCCGAATACTATTCAGGCGCAATTAAAAGATCAGGGCCTTAATGTTTTAGATAAATTATCTGTTTCTAACTTGCGTCACCGGGTGCTCAAAGAACATTTGCCAATGCCTGCGCTTTTAGGATTTGAGAAGGCTGCTCAACGACCTCTAGCTCATGCTAACTTTGGACCAAGCATCTTTTTTCTTGTTAAAAAGGGGTAGCTTTAGCCCCCTGTTAACAGATTTTCTTAATATACGCGGAATAACAGCTTAATTATTTAAAAGGTTATCTAGCCAGGACGCTGTTAAAATAGGGGCAGATAAAGAAACTATTCGATGCATAATATTCAGCCTGTTCAAACCATTCCCAGCTATATCCAAGCTTTGGCGCCGCTAATTAGCCAATACGGCTACTTAGCATTGGCCGGTCTGCTATTTTTAGAGGATTTTGGCCTACCGGTACCCGGAGAAACGGTCTTAGTGGCGGCTGCTTTCTATGCCGGTTTAGGCAAACTGAACATCGTTTTAGTGATTATGATCGGTTTTATAGCCGCGGTACTCGGCGACAACGTCGGCTATTCAATTGGCAGGCTTGGTGGCCGTCCGCTAGTCGAGCGATGGGGGAAAGCTATTCTCCTAACTAGTGAACGCCTCGATAAAGCTCAGTCCTACTTCAACAACCACGGCGGTAAAATAGTTGCCGGCGCCCGTTTTATTGACGGCCTAAGACAGCTAAACGGTATTATCGCCGGTATTAGCGAGATGCGCTGGCTGAAATTTCTGATGTTTAATATGCTCGGAGCGGCAGTCTGGGTCAGTTTTTGGTCTTTAATTGCTTACTATGGTAGCAGCTACATTAATGTCTTCTTGAAAGTTGAACTGTATCTGACGATTGCCACAATCTGCCTGATTGCAGGGAGAATTATTTATCGCCGGGTTATTAAAGCGCGTGCTAAAAAAGCATAGTACTCACCGGGCACTTATTATCTCTTCCACTAATGGTTATGCTTAGAATATACTATTAAACATGGACGGAAACACTAATCAGTTTGGTCAATCGCAGAAGATCGTCATAGTCGAGGATAACGTTAGCCTGGCGGATATCTACAAGACACGGCTGGAGCTCTTAGGATATAGCTGCTTTACCGCTTATGACGGCATAGCGGCCCTAAACATCATTGAAAAAGAACTCCCTGATTTAGTGCTTCTAGACTTAATGGTGCCTAAGATTGCCGGTGACCAAATCTTAGAGACGATGCGCAAAAGCGAATGGGGCCGAACAATCCCGGTATTTATCATCTCTAATTTAAACGAATCTGATGCTCCGGCAGGTTTACGCGAAATGGGTATTGAGGGTTATGCCGTAAAAGCAAATCTCTCAAATAACCAGCTTGATGAGTTAGTGGACAATATCTTAAAGCCGGCCGAACAAAAAGAAGATGTGCTCCTTGAAACCAAAGAGAACGAAGGAACAATTTCTCTTGGCGATCACAACGAGTAAGCGGATTTCTACAATTCCGAACAATACCCTTGACGTTCAGGTACTTTATTGCAATACTGCTTTAATCAATTTATAAATAATCCAAGGAGAGTTTACGAATGCTGGATAGTCGCGCAACAGAAGCGATGTATCGTATAGAGTTGGCCGAGCTCAAGTATAAGGCATTAAATACGGAACCGATAGCCGCAGTTGACTGGACAAAAGAAAGTGCCTGTCGTGGCATGGAAAAACAAATATTTTATGGAGAAACTAGAGCCGACGTTGAAGAAGCTAAGAAAGTCTGCCCTCGATGCATTGTGCGCTTGTACTGTCTGAAAGAGGCAATTGTCAATAATGAAGAATTCGGAGTTTGGGGCGGATTAGAGCAAAAAGATCTTAGAACAATTAGAAAAATCGAGCCCCTAGGACCGAACGACTCCACCTATCTACTGTCGCTGTCTTACTAGCTAGATATGTTCGTGGTAATTCTCAGTTGGTTTATTGTTTCTTGCTCGACCACGCATAAAGGTTTTGATTACCGGGTCAGAGGCGTTCTTGGGGTCGAAGATGATCTTTAGTAAACCTACTTTATCTAGTTTACGGAACCTACTACTTTGATAAATAAGGCGTTCGGGCCGCATCGGCAAACTGTCTTTTGCTTCCAGATAACCGGTAATCGTAGGCTCTAACTGGAAGCGGACCAGATCCTTGATGTGGGAGAGTTCAAGTCGGCTGCCGGGTTCTAGACTTTGGTTCAGAATGCGCTCTATAACCCGAAGACGGTCAGATGTAAAGCTTAGTAATGGCGGATATTTCTCAATGATATCATTAGCAGTCTTTAGATAATCTGTTACTCCCCAGGCACGCGTCGCACTGGCTATAACCCGATGCCTGGTTTTTAAAGCTTTTGAAGACGCATGCATCAGGTCTGGACAGCTGTTTAATAAGTTGACCGGGTCGAGATCTAGGTCAGCGATTTCTGCCATTCTGAGGGCAATTGCTTCCTCGGGTTTAGTGACAAGCGATGCATCGCCTTCGATTATTTTCTTGGCATCCAAACCTAATCGCGTAAATTTACCCTGAGCATTCTTGAAATCCTCAACACGCAGCGTCATGGCGTACAGCGGAAATTTATTCATAACTAGCTGCGCATCAAGGCCAATCTCTTGGAGCTCCCTCATAACTTTTTTGGTTAATTCGGTAGATATGGCGGTTAGTAGCGGCGGGAAATTATTAACTGCCATCGGCGCATTTAAACCGAGCTCTCTGAGATGAAACATTTTAGTTTTTGCTTGCGCTACCTTATTCGGACGTAGCATATTCGGCTCTTCGTTAATTAGCTTAATTGCATCAACGCCAAGTTGGGAATAGCCCTTCAGCATAAAATTAACTTCACTGCTTGACATGCCTACCACCGGCGGGTAAATAGTGACTACTTGCCGTGCATTAAGCTTTAGTTGAGTAAGTTCGTCAAGTTTGCTATTGAAAGTATCACTAGACAGGCCTAAGGCCGGACTAAACTTATTGAATACCCGCACCAACTTAACACCGGACCCGGCGATGTTATCCATGCGGAATTTTAAAACAGAAGGTTCGATACTTAAAAGTTTGGGGTAATGATCTAAAGCCGAAACAATGTTCACTCCTTCTGTGTTATGTATCAGTCGGAGCACACCAATAACAGACTTACGGGTCAGCGGCCACTCAGGATGGTGGATTAAGGCCTCCCTAGTTGAGCTTTGCAGAAGGGCAAAATGATCAAAAAACTCTATCCTGGCGTTTAGCTCTTCTATGTCAAGCTCGCCGTTCTCGTTCTCCCCAGAAACAAAAGCTTTCTCGAGTAGTTCGTTCAGGTTCTCTAGGCTAACGCAATCTTGAATATTGGCGTCAAATGCACAACCCAGATTAGTTAGGAAATCCTTATCCGACTCGGTAAAAAGATCTTCTTCCCACTCCCGGTGCTCGATGGATAGTTCAGGCGAATACATGGAGTTATTATACAATAAAAAAAGCAAAAGTAAATGTTACAGTCCGGCTGGCGCCTAGTTCTTAAGTAATCTTGCAGTAACGCTATTGGTAGTATCGTCTCCTCGCCAAAATAACCTAGTTGACAGCATAGAGCTTGAGCTTAATAAGTAAATGTTTGATTATATTAGATAGTGAAGATTAAAAGCCCTGCAGGTAAGATAATTCTAAAACTGAGCATTCTAACGGCCGTTATCTATAACATATGGCCGCTAGGATATTGGTTAGATCCTAGCGCGCTAAACGATAATTACCTAAGCGTGCTTGAAGTTTATTCTAAACCTTATGCCTGGGTGTTTATTTTGGGAGATGCTTTAACGGCAACGGTGGTTATTATAATCGGCTTAAGACTACTTAAACTAATTCAGCCACCGCACAAGCGCAGCGCATTAATAGGTTATCTAGTTTTTGGCGTAGCGACCTTATTCGAGGCAACGACGCCAATTTCTAACCGCTGCGACGAGAGCATCTCGGCTTGCGGCATATCTCCGGTACAAATCTTTTCTGTTCATGATCTGGCAAGCATTATTGCAGCGCTCGGTCTGTTTTACGCTCTATATAAGAGCCTCGCATACTTTAAAGCTAAAGGCGAAGAAACAGCCAAGAGTTGCCTGGCTCGGTGTTTAAACTATACGTTTTGGATCTGGAGTATTAGTGGTCTATTCTTAGTAGCCAGCGTCGGCTTAAATAGAGCCACTCTTATTTCTCAAGCTTTATTTATCATGGCCTGCGGACTGGCCCTAATCATGCTGCCGCTAGCGATGCTCCAATTAACAGAGCCTTAGAAGTTCGCAAAAGCTAGAAGCGCCTACTGCATTAGATTAAGTTTGGCCGCCGTCTCGATTAAAGTTTTTAGAGCAACCTCTGAAGCGGCATTGACATCCGAATCTTGAAAATAATCTATGGCACGTACCGTACGGCTATCGAGCCTGGAGTTAAATAATTTAAGCGGATCATTAAGCCGGGCGCCTTTAGGGAAGGTCAGTCTAACGCTGTTTTTAAGAATGTTTGCAAAACAGATGATGCCGTTACTGGACCAGACCGGGATTCCTTCCGGGCGGGAGCGCATGCGCCATTTAATTTCTTCAGTTAACTCGACATCGGCACTAAGGATAATTCGGCG
This sequence comes from Candidatus Saccharimonadota bacterium, assembly GCA_027340655.1. Lineage (GTDB taxonomy): Bacteria > Patescibacteriota > Saccharimonadia > Saccharimonadales > UBA4665 > JAJZWH01. The sequence continues at coordinate 7,763 of DAHWQR010000001.1, read as the reverse complement.
TAATTGCTTAAGCCGGATGCCGCGCCAGTCGGACTGCTTTTGAATGATGGCGTCGATTTGTTCAGCTGCCGACTTGTCGCTCACTTGCAATCCTTTCGAATTTATAAGCTTATTTTAAGTCGAATTTAGTTCCAACGGAAATGATTTTACTACCTCTTTGAACATTAATAAGCAAAACAAGCTTGATTAAAAAAGACCCAAGATAAGATTTGCTCATAAAAATAGGCGTATCTAAGTTATAGTGTTTGAGGTATGAAACAGATTTTGCGGATTTTGCGTTTTGCGCGTAAGTTGTGGCGCTATTATTTGGGCGTCAGCATCTTTACTATTTTAATGGCCGTCGTTGCGCAGATGCAGCCGCTTTTTACTAAAGGCGCAATCGATCAAATTACCAACCTTCTAAAAGGTGGTAAAGCGGATGTTGCCCTAGTTGCGGTCTTCGCCATTTTAATCTTCGTGACCGACGTGCTTCAGACTTTGCTTAGTAACTTTGGCGGCTATTTAGGAGACATGTTATCGGTTAAGCTACAGCGCTTTATGAGCCAGCGCTATTATGAGCATTTGCTTAGTCTGCCACAAGCCTACTTTGATATGGAATTAACCGGCAAGATTATTAACCGCATGAATCGGGGGATTTACCAGATCGCTGACTTCATCCAGATGATGAGTAATAACTTCCTGCAGTTTATTTTCAGCACTATCTTTTCACTGCTAATCGTTGCCTATTACTCCTGGCAAGTCGCTCTGATGCTGCTAGCCCTTTACCCGATATTCATAATCCTGACCGCCAAGTCTAGTAACCGCTGGCAAAAATACCAGAAGACCATCAATCTGGAGTCAGATGAGGCTAGCGGTCGCTTTGCCGAGGCGATTAACCAGGTGCGAGTGGTTAAGAGTTATCTTCAAGAGAGCCGCGAACTAAATAATTTTAAAAGTCACTACCGCAAAATAGTCTCAACTACAAAGCCGCAAAGCCGTTTTTGGCACCGGCAAGATATTATCCGCCGCCTAATCCTCAATTTTATTTTCCTGATTGTTTTCGTCTACATCTTCGTCGAAACGGCTCACGGGGTATATGGCCTTGGCACCATGGTGCTCTTAATCCAGTACGCAATGTTAATTCGGATTCCAATCTTCAGCATTAGTTTTTTAGTCGACCAGTCGCAGCGTGCCGTAGCGAATACCAAAGATTACTTCAAAATTATGGATATCCAGCCGGCTATTGCCGATCATCCGGGTGCGCGGCCGCTAAAGCTTAAACAAGGCAAGGTAAGCTTTGAAAACGTTTCGTTCGGTTATGACCACGAGCTAGTGTTAAAGAATATTAGCTTCACATTACTACCCAATACCAAGGTGGCCTTAGTAGGTGAAAGTGGCGAAGGAAAAACTACAATTTCCAGCTTGTTGCTGAGGTTCTATGAGGTTACTGCCGGAAGAATTTGCATTGATGGTCAAGACATTAACACAGTAACCCAGTCCAGTGTGCGCGAGGCCATTGGCGTAGTGTTCCAGGATCCGGCCTTATTTTCCGGAACTATCCGGGAAAATATTGCCTATGCCAACCCACTAGCTAGCGAGGAGCAGGTCATAGCCGCCGCCAAAGATGCTAATGCCCATGAGTTTATCGTTAAGTACGAAAAGGGCTATGACAGCGAAATTGGCGAGCACGGCGTAAAACTCTCCGGCGGACAGAAGCAGCGTATCGCAATAGCGCGCGCTATTCTAAAAGATGCGCCGATTCTAATTCTAGATGAAGCCACCAGTAGTTTAGATAGCCGTAGCGAGCAAAAAGTTCAACAAGCGCTCAATAGATTAATGGAAAATCGAACGACCTTAATTATTGCCCACCGCTTAAGCACGATTCAGCATGTAGGCACCGTTATTACTTTAAAGAACGGGAAGATAGATGAAATAGGGGCGCCAGAAGAGCTGGCCAAGACTGGCGGTATTTACGCCCAACTATTAAATCTGCAGCAAGTAAAATCTGATGCCGGCCAGCGTAAGCTCAAGGAGTTTGGCATTGCCGAGCAGTAGTTTTCTTAAACAGTCGACTTTTGCTTGGCGGCTCTCTTTGGCAGAAATTTACGGTAGTAAAAGGCTCCTGGCGGTAAACCAATAAGCAGATTTAGCACTCTATATAGGGCGGTTACTGAAACCGCAAACGCAAATGGCTGTCCCAGAGCGACTAGCGTCCCGGCCATGCCGACTTCAAAAACCCCTACCGAAAAGAACACTCCACCAAGAATGCTGGCAATGTTTGCGAACAGGTAGGCCATAATTGCGATGCCCGGATCAATAACTTTTCCAAAAGCCAGAAAGGCCATATAAAAGGTGCCTATTTCAATCAGGATATAGGTTATTGACCAGGAAAAGGGAATTAGCATGTTTCGCTTTTGCTTGACCATTGCGTGAAAACCAGCATAAAAGTCGTCGACAAAATTGCGCACACCATCAATATTAATTTTCGGGAATATTCGCTTTAGGTTGTTAATTAGCCACTTTAGGAAGTGTCGGAGAAGCTTTTCCTGGTAGATAAAACCAACGATTATAAAAGCCAGAACGGTAATTACTAAAGCGGAAATAATGGTTACCCTGACGATCGGGTGCGCTGAGTCATGGCTGAGCAAAATTAAAACGAATCCCAGGGGCATCATAATTAATACCGCAAGCGCACTCAGCGCGTAGCGCATTAGCTGCGTTAGCACGCTTTTGCCGCGCGGTACTTCCTTGGCTAGGACTTGCGACAAGAATCCGGCCCCGGCCATTCCGGCCGTCGGCAGGATATAGTTAACGAAGTTTGTCGCCAGCGCGCCTTCGAATAGACGCTTAATACTAATCTCGTAACCAAATATCCTAAGAATCGAACGGTAGTAGAGACCGTTAACCCAATAACTGAATATCTGAACTACGCAAACCAAAACTATAACGTACCAGCGCAGATCACCTAAGAGATGAAACACGCTCTTCAGCTGGCCCCGGTTAATATAAAAGATAATTATTAAGCCAATGAGCCCAAGAACCGATAGGATGGTGCTAATCTTATAGCGCTTCACTAATACCCCTATCTGTAAACATCAGTAGCCTTTAACATATCAATATCATATGCTTCTTTAATCATAAAAGTTAACATTTATCTTGAAGTCGTATCTGTATTAACTTAGAAGCGCAGACAATTGATCTTTTAAAGAGCCGCAGTAGCATCTATCTCTTCCGTTCAAGACAAAACTGGTTAAGAGCTATTTACATAACGCTAGATTCTTAATAATCGGAGTGAAATAGATGGATTTTTTAAATATAAATAATGGATTAAAATAGAGTTAGATTTAGATAGATAATTAAGCTTGCTAGAGGTACTAAAAGAGTTGCAATTAGTGACCAGAAATACCTAGAGCGACATAGAATTAAAGAAGGTTTATGAAAGAAAAGACCGTCCGCTTTCTTAAAAATCCAGTGCTCGGCAATATTGTCTTAGCGCAAATAAGTTTTTTTCTACTCTTAACTCTTACCGTCTTTATTACCACCAAGGGCTTCAAAAATAACCGCGGACTGAGTTTTTATGGCGAACACTGGTCGACGGCTGTAACTTATGGCGGCGGTTTTATCCTGTGTGACTACTTTTTATTGCGTGCCGCCAACGCCTTGCCTAAGAATAAGCCCGTGTTGAAAAAGCTGGCGCTGCTAATTAATATTTTGACCGTACTTTTGCTAGGAGTATTGTTAACTCCCGACACCCTGAATTCTTTTTTTAACTGGAGCCATATCGGGGCTAGTACCGTCTTATTTCTATTCGAGCTCGGCTTTGGCGGCTGGCTGACAATTCTTATATATAAGGATTGGATTAGCCTTGGCTTACTGTTTCTGCAGTTTATGGCCGGGGTTTTCGCAATGCTTTCTCAATTTCACATAGTTTATTACTTAAGCGAAAGTTCACTCTTTTTCCAGTTCTTTTTTGGCATCTTACTTAGCTATGCAGTTGCACAGCTACTTAAACACCCCTTTAGGCAACTACCACTTAGCACCTGATTACCACCCCCAATCAGGGCTTCTACTTGACGACCAATATTTCTAGTGGGATAGTAAAAATATAAACATAAGGAGTATCAAAATGACAAACTGGCACGAAATCCTTGGCTGGGGTTCACCAGTCGGACTAGCCATCTTTTTTATCGGCCTAGGAGCTCTTTTAAGGGGTCTTAGACACAAAATGCATCACATGGGCCACATGGGCAAGTGGGACAAGTCCAAGTAGCCGAATTAAATAATCAGCCTTTAAATTTAGCTAGCTTTTGGCTGGCGCTTGACTGAAGCCGTAAGACGGCGGTTGGCCAAAGCTTCGCATTCTTCCTTAGCATCAGCGTACATCATCTGCTCCGGAGGGGTCTTTTGAGTCCAGGCACTGGGGCCTCTAAGTGCGCCAATAATACCCAGTTCACGGGCAACTTTTAGGTAGCGGATAGCGTCTATCACTACTCCGGCGCTGTTCTCGCTATCCTGCACCGATAGCTTAGCATCAATAGTTACTGGGTTATCACCGAAACCGCGCAATCTAATATTAAAGTAAGCTACCTTGTTGTCCTTTAGATACGGCAAGAAAGTACTGGGTCCGGCAAATAAGCTGTCTTTTGGAACTTCAATACCACGCAGGTCGTTTTGAGCCCGGATGACATTTTCTTTACTCTTCTTTTTACTTTCGAGCCTGGATTGAACCATCATATTGTTAAAGTCGGTATTACCGCCAATGTTGATCTGCTGATGGAAATCTACAACCATTCCGCGGTCAAAAGCTAGCTCTTGTAATACCTGACTTAAAACACTGGCACCGAGCTGGGAGCGCATGTCGTCGCCAATTAGCGGTAGCTTAGCGTCAATAAACTTTTGTTCCCACTTCGGGTCGCTAGCGATAAAGACTGGTATGCAGTTTAAAAACGCCACGCCGGCATCAATGGCGGCCTGAGCGTAAAATTCGGTAGCTTTTTGTGAGCCGACCGGAAGGTAATTAACTAATATGTCGGCACCACTTTCTTTAAGTGACTTAACGATATCTACAGGCTTGGCATCGGACAGCCTGAATCCGATATCCTCGGGCTGATTTAACATGTAGTCTGAAAAACCATCGAGTGGCTGGCCCATTTGAACGATAGGACCGTCCGGTACATTAGGAGCAAAAACTCTGGCGCAGTTTGGTTTAGAGAATATCGCCTTGCCGGTTGGAAGCCCAACTTTCCTAGCATCGATATCATAAACCGCAACCACTTTGATTGAACTTGGACGATAGCCGCCAATATCCGCGAACATAACGCCCGGAATATTATCCTGATCGGAGTCTTTGTAAAAGCTAAATCCTTGGTAGAGTGCGGAAAAACAGTTTCCGGCCCCAATTACTGCTATTTTTATTTCCTGATTATCGTTTGCTGTCATAAAAGTCATTCTACAAAAGACTTTAAAATAAGACAAGCTTATATCTGTAATAAATAAAAACTATGCTATATACTGATCATATGGATCATCGGTACAAAAAATTTTATGAAGTCGCGAAGTATAAAAGCTTCTCTGCCGCCGCTCTAGCGCTCGGTAAGTCCCAGCCGGCAATAACTCTTGCGATCGGCTCCTTAGAGCGCTCCCTTGGCGTTAAACTGTTTGAGCGTAACCGCTATGATGTTGAACTAACTAAAGAGGGTAAGCTGGTACTGGAGAGCGCCACTAAGATTCTTAAAGAGGATGAGACGTTACATAAGAAGCTTAGTAAACTAATTACCCACCAATCTCGGCACATTGGGATTATCGATAGCATTGCCTATCTGCTTTATTCTTCGGCTAAAGACTCTAACATCCTAAGCGGGCTAGAAATTATGGTCGACAATTCCAAAAAAATTATTAGCGATTTACTGACCGATAAAATCGATCTAGGACTAATCACTGGACAGCCCGGGTACGTCCCCAAAGACATTAAGGTTAAAAGGTTGCATACCGAAAAGTTTGTATTTGTCTGTTCACCGAAACTGCAAACCAAGGATCGGGATGGGGGTATCGACGATTGGCTGGCGTTTAATCTCGATTCGACAACTTTTGCGCATTTCACAAAACAATTTAAGAGATTAGGTTTAAATGTTCAGCCTGTTTTTTACTCAACCAGCCTCGAACTGCTTAAAGACATGGCGCTTTCCGGAAGAGGAACGGCCTTGTTGCCATTCCATATGGTGAAAGAAGATATTGCTAGCGGTAAGCTGATTAAGATTAAGGCACCGACACTGACACGCCCGATTTGGGCAATTGCCAGAAAAAAGAACCGTTCGACTGTCGAAGACCTATCGAGGCAAGTAAATAACCTACTAATAGCTGCTAACTCCAAGCGCTAAGCAAAAATCTTAAATCGACGAAACCATAGCAAATTGAATCCCAGCCGCACATAGCTTATGCTTAGATATAGCAATATCTTTGGTGGGAAAAATGTCTCGAACTCATGGTTTAAAAAATATGACAATTAAGGACGGCCGTAATTGAAGCGGAAAATAATTATTGCGATTAACGCCGGCTCATCCAGTATTAAAGCTACTGTTTATGCGCTGGAGGGCGACTCGCCATCGCTAAATGGATTAAGCAATATCGAAGAATCACTAATTAACAGCTCATTCGAGGAAGCTGCGAACAAGTTTCTTAGCAGTTTGCTTAAAGAAATAGAGGGTGAGTTGCTGGTGGCCATTGCTCACCGGCTGGTTCAAGGCGGTCCCAAATATATTGAGCCGGTCAAGATTACCGATGAAGTTATCAGTGATCTAGAAGAATATATCATCTTTGATCAAGAACATCTTCCACTTGCCTTAAAGCTAATTGCTTTTTGCAAACAGTCCTTCGATCAGGTGTTGCAAATTGCTTGTTTTGATACGGCTTTTTTCCGGGATTTACCACGCTTGGCGCAGATATTGCCCTTACCGCAGAAGTACCAGGGAGTAGACGCCCTGCGCCGCTATGGCTTTCACGGCCTATCCTATAGTTATCTGCAGCAAGCCTTTAGGGAAGAGGCTGGGGACGATGCCGTAAATGGCCGGGTCATCTATGCGCATTTAGGCAGCGGCGCGAGTTTGGCGGCTACTAATCAGGGACGACCGGTAGACACAACTATGTCTTTTACTCCGGCTTCGGGCATTGTTATGAGCAGCCGCAGTGGGGATCTGGATCCCGGACTGGGCTGGTATCTTTACCAGAAAGACGGAGTTAGCCCTGAACAATTCAATCAGATGATGAGTACCGAGTCCGGTTTGCTAGGCGTTTCAGGACTATCGGCTGACATGAAAACCTTGCTGGATAACGAGAACACCAATCAACGCGCAGCCGAGGCGGTCGCACTGTTCTGCTACCGTGTAGCTCAGGCGGTTGGCGCGCTGTCGAGTGCCATTGGCGGCCTTGATTCGCTAATTTTCTCCGGCGGTATTGGCGAGCAGTCTTCTATAATCAGAGAAAGAGTCTGTAGCAAGCTTGAGTTTCTGGGGATTAAAATAGATGGGTTGCGTAACCAGAATCATCAATTTCTAATTTCTGCAGACGATAGCCGTGTTGGTGTCCATGTCTTGCCGACTGACGAAGCCTACGTTATGGCAAGTCAAGCCAAAGAGCTAATTCAAAAAGGGGGTGCAAATGAATAATGGTAACGAAAATCCGCTTGATGCTGAAGCACTGCGTAAGATTGACGCCTATTGGCGCGCCGCCAACTATTTGTCGGTAGGTCAAATTTATCTTGCCGCCAACCCGCTGCTTCGCCAGCCGCT
>DAHWQR010000021.1 GCA_027340655.1 Candidatus Saccharimonadota bacterium | reverse complement strand
GCCGGTACGTAGTTTAACCAGTGGCTCAACTACTTCCGGAATGATGTCTCCGGCTTTATGGACTATGACGCTATCGCCAATCCGAATGTCTTTGCGCTTTATCTCGGCCTCATTATGTAAAGTTGCCATCTGAACGGTGCTGCCAGCAATAACTACCGGTTCTAGCACGGCGACTGGAGTCGCGGTACCGGTGCGGCCAATCGAAACAAAGATATCTCTTACGATTGTGGTGGCTTGTTCGGCTGCATACTTAAAGGCAATTGCGCCCCTTGGTGCCTTGCCGGCTACGCCAAGTTTATCGAACAGTTGCCGATCATTGAGCTTGACTACTATTCCGTCAGTATTAAACTCCAGGTTTTTTCTTTTATGTTCCCAAGCATTAACAAAATCCATAATCTGGCTAACGCTATTTAGCAATTTAGCGGCATGATTCGTACTAAAGCCCAGATCGGCAAGTACCTGGTAGGCAAAGCTGTTAGTCGCAACTTCGGCCTGATCGTCTCTAAGTAAATCATAGGCCCTAAAATGTAAAGGTCGACTGGCAACGAGTCCGGGGTCCAGTTGACGGATGGTGCCGGCCGCAGTGTTGCGCGGGTTGGCAAACAAAGGCTGACCCAGTTTTTGACGTTCTTCATTAAGACGTTCGAAGTCGGCCTTATACATAACAATCTCGCCCCGAACTTCGGTTCGGCCTTTTAAGAAGCTTTGGTACTTTGTTTCGGTCCTTAAAGACAAGGGAATTGAGTCCATAGTCCGAACGTTTAAGGTTATATCCTCCCCAACATAGCCGTCGCCACGGGTCACCCCTCGTTCCAGTAAGCCGTCGTTATAGATAAGCGCGCAGGCTAACCCATCCATCTTGATGTCTGCAAAATATTCTTTCTTAAAGCTCGGCGCGGCCTTCTCGATACGCTTTACCCAAGCATCGACTTCTTCCTCGCTAAAAACATCGTTTAGACTAAGCATCCGTGTCGTGTGCCTAACTTCACTAAAGCCCGGCAGCACCGCTCCGGCCACTCTTTGGGTAGGGCTATCTGGTGTAATCAGTTCGGGGTATTGTTCTTCGAGCTGGGCTAGTTCGTGTTTTAGACTGTCCGCCGCTTCATCGCTAATAATCGATTCATTTAAAACGTGGTAGTGGTAACGGTAATCGTTTATTAAATCCTTGAGTTTGTTGACCCGCTCTCTGGCCTGGTTTAGATTCATAGCAGAAGCTCCCGGTAGAGGTTATACAGGTAGCTATGGGTGAGCGCAAGCATCAAAAGCGACATTAAAATAAAGACCCAAGGTGCGGCCGGTGCGGCCCAGGCAATGAACGGCAAAACAATTATTGACGAGATGATGAAGAGCGCAACGGGCAGAAAAGCTAGTCTCGGCAAAATAAGCAAGCGCCGCTTGCGCACTAAATCCTTCGCTGAGCGTAAGGCCTTAATAGGTGTCATATCCGGCAAAGTCACGATATATAGGGCAATGATTGAGCTGCTTAACCAGTAGATAGTTGGCAACGCCAAAAGAATCATGACTACAATAAACAGCAGTTTCTCTAAGGCCGTTACTGCCACGGCATCGTTGACGGCGGTAACGTAAATAGAAATTCCGGCAATCATTGGCAGTAACTCAAGGCCAATAACTAAAAGTACTGCCAGAAACGGAATAAAAGGATACATGCCTTTATAAAAGGAGTCACGCAAGCTTGCCGGAGCCTTATTGGAAGCGTTACGGATGACCCAAATAATAGCCAGGCTAGCGATAATCGCAAGCAGCATCGAGTAGCCCAAACCGCTGCCCCCAGAGCTTGACCCGCCAAACGAGCCCACCATCAAGGCGTAGACACTCAGATTCCCGCCTAAACTGGAAAGATGACCATGAAAAAGGCTACTCAGTTGGGCTTTAGCCGAGGTAACGCTTAAACCGCTGGAAAATCCTTGAGCGATAGCAAAATTAACAAAACCGTAGACCAGCAGAATCAGGAGGATGGTCCAGCGTTGACGCCACAGAACGATTAAAGCGCCCTTGCTTATTTCAATGACACTAGGCAGGCGGCGATAGGGCACGGTTTGAGGCATTGACGACTTAGCAGATTTTTTAGAACGCGGGCGTTTAGCGGTGGCAGCAGCAGCTTTAGGCATGGGTTTCCATGTTTTCCAGTCTTTTAATACGATCCTCAATCGGTGGATGGGTGCTAAAAAGATTGGTTATAGTATGTGCTTTGAGCGGGTTGGCGAAGAAGAAGTGAGCCGTGGCAGTGTTTTGCTTCTTTAGCGTACTTCCAGTTCTTTCGATTTTCTTTAGGGCCGAAATTAAACCTTCCGGGTAGCGGGTAGTCAGCGCTCCGGTCGCATCAGCCAGATATTCACGCTGGCGCGATACGGCCATCTGAATCATAAACGCCACTAGAGGAGCTAAAACAGCCGCTGCAATCCCAATAAACAGCGCGATCTGGTCTTCTTCATTTCGTTCCCCGCTCCTAAAGAAACTCATCTGCAGTAAAATATCTGCGATTAAAGATATTGCCGCCATCAGGGCAAAAGCAATCATGCTGACCCGGCTGTCATAGTTTTTGACATGTCCCAGTTCGTGCGCAAAGACGCCCGTTAATTCGTCGTCGTTCATAATTTCTAACAGTCCGCTGGTAGCGCAAACGGCGGCATGCTTCGGATCGCGCCCAGTAGCAAAAGCGTTAGGCGCCGGATCATTCATAATAAAGACCCGCGGCATCGGTAGTCCGTCAGCAATCGACAGGTTCTCAATAATCCGCCAGAGCCTGGGATTGTCCTGCTTTTTAATTTCTTTGGCTGAATTAATTGCCAGACTCAGACGCATGCCGACAAAATAACTGATCGTAGAGTAGATAATGGCCCCGATTACTACGCCAATTAAAACGGCCGGACTTCCGCCGGCATAGGCAATGTCGAAAACATCTGCCAGGGCGGCTATAATTACGATGAACAGGGCAATAATTAACATGCTCTTGCGTTTGTTACGGGAAATTTCAGAGTACATATCGTTATTTAAAAACTCGTTAAATCAATTATTGTTATGTTTAGAATTTTACGTCGACAGGTTGAGCGACCTGAGTGGTCTGCTCTTCGTCGAGTTCGAAGAACTCCTTATCCTGCTTGTATCCAGCCATATTGGCAAAAAACTTGGTCGGGTAGGTACGGCGCTTAGTATTGAAATCTCTGACTACCCCGTTATAGAAGCGGCGCGAGGCCTGAATTTTATCCTCAGTATCTACCAGCTCGTTTTGCAGTTCCTGGAAGTTCTGGGTCGCCTTGAGGTCCGGGTAATTCTCGGCTACCGCAAAAAGGCTTTTTAGCGTTGACTGAAACTGATTTTCAGCCTGCGCGGTTTGGGCTGGGCCGGTGGCGCTGAGGGCCTTAGACCTGGCCGCTGTCACATCCTCAAAGACCGTTTTTTCGTGAGCGGCATAACCCTTAACGCTATTTACAAGGTTTGGAATCAAATCATAGCGCCGCTTTAACTGAACAGTTATATCGCTCCAGGCCTCGTCTGCCTGCTGATTAAGCCTAACCAAACTGTTGTAGGCGAGAAAAAACATTAGCCCGAGTAACAGCACAATAACAACAATTACAACAATAGTGACAACCATTAACCTACTCCTCTTGTTTAGTTAATTTAATTATACATTAGCTAGGGCGTTTGGTCGTGTATCATAAATAAATAGATGGTTACTACTCAATCCCGACAGCAATCTAAGCGGCGCTGGTATTTTACTCTGAGCCTGTTGATTCTAATCTTACTCTACGTCGGCCTCTGTCTACTGTTGCCGCTACGGACGCTATATAGCGCAGCCGGTGCGTCATCACTAAAGATTAGCACTCAGACCGCTAACCTTCCCTGGCCAAGTTACGGTGAGTCGGCAATCGGCATGCTTGGCAGCGGAGTAATTCAGACGCATGGGCAACAGAAACCTTTGCCAATTGCAAGTGTAGCAAAGTTAATTACTGCCCTAGCGGTACTGAAGAAATACCCGTTGGGTCTGGGCCAGCAAGGACCAATCATTACGCTGGATGCAACCGACTACAGCCTCTATACAACTTATGTTTCAGAACAAGGCTCAGTAGTCCCGGTATATAGCGGTGAACAATTAAGCGAATACCAGATGCTTGAAGCCATGCTTGTGCCATCGGGGAACAATATTGCCGACGCTTTGGCGCGCTGGGCTTATGGCTCGGTAGCCAGCTACGACGCTTACGCAAATACTTTCGTGCGCAGCTTGGGGCTAGACAGCACTCACGTCGGCGGCGATGCCAGCGGCTTCCTGCCCACCACAACTTCAACTGCCAATGATCTTATTCTATTGGGCGAAAAGGTGATGCAAAATCCCGTGCTAAGACAGATAGTCGGCATGAAATCGGTCAATGTTCCAAATGTCGGGGTTATGAATAACTACGATGGGATCCTGGGAGTTGACGGAATAGTGGGGATTAAAACCGGCAATTCCAATCAGGCCGGCGGTGTTTTCTTAAGCGCTTCAAACACGACAATTAACGGTCATACGGTAACTTTGCTGACGGCTTTAATGGGAGCTCCTAATCTTTCCGGAGCCCTAAGCGATTCAGTACCACTTGTAGTTTCGCTGCAAGCTAGCTTTTCAAGAGCGATTCTAGTTAGTAAAGGTGAAGTTCTTGGGGAGTTTAAGCAACCTTGGGGCGGCAACATTCAGATTGTAGCTCAGGGGAATCTGGCGAACTTCTTGCTACAAGGTCAATCGGTTAACGCGCTTATGAATATTCATGGCCTGAAGGTGCCCTCGCCTAGCTCAACAACGGTTGGCAGTATTTCTGTACCAGCCAATCAGTTTAACTTAAGGCAATCGATTCCGTTAGTTACGCTACAGCCAACGACCAAACCTTCACTAGTTTGGCGCCTGACGCACCCTGAAGCTGAGATATAGGGCAAAAGTGGCGGTGCTTTCCAGGTGTGACGCAGGAAAAGGTTCGCGCTTAAGAAATGTATTGATTCCACACCTTGGATTATGACCCGCTCAATTCTCTATTCCTTTATTAAGGATGCGGCACTAGCGGTCAATGCGACACCGGTGACCGTCATGGTGCACGTTACCTGCGTCAGTCACAGAAGCGTATGACTGCAAACAGACCTTACTGTATGTGTCAGAAGTTCCGCAACTGCGCAACCGTTTACGCGCCAAGCAGGGAGTTTGGGATCGACCGGCATGCAGTCGCTGTTCGATTGAAGAGGACTGGCGTCAAGATGCGCCTTCAGTCACCTACTCAAAGAAAGATCGATGAGATGTCGAGGCACTATAAATTCGAGGATTCTATGACAAGCATCGCCTCTTTTGTCGGTTATAGTATAAACACTATTCACAATCAACTCCGAACAAGAGGAACGAGAAAGATACGGAACGTCTACTATCTATTTTTCGGATAATCTAGGATTTGCCGGAATCGGAATCATTCCGCCTGAATCTTTAGTTAACTTCTCCAAGAGTGCATATAAGGCAGGCGAACTTAGGGCTTTTCGCTCCTCTTCTTCATCAAATAGGAGCGAAAGTTCTTCAGACGTAATTATGCCTTCAGCGTACCAACCGGACTCCCCATAAAAGTATTCCTTATTGTTCTCTAATTTAGCCACTTCTTTGTCACAATTATGTGCTTCATCATGCACTAACCCCATAAGCATGTCAACTCCTGATATTGTTTGCCAAGGATCTCTTGACAAAGTGCGACTAAACGTTGGCCCTCAAGAGCCAGCCTCCGCTACAAGCCAGAAAGTTTACCACTGCGACCCCAGACAAGAGCATCCAAGCGGTTGAGACTGATCGATTGAGCACGCCGATTGTCATGCTTCCACTGTAGGCGTTTGGACCCGCCGCGTAGTATGCGGCAGCGACCATCGCTAGAACTACAGTAGTGATTAGCGAAACGCGAGCCATGAGCACACCACCGTAGAGATTTCGTGTCTGCCGAAAGCCGAGCCAAGTTCCTGTAATGGCTGGAAACGAAAGAATCACGGCAACGAGATCAGGACTCTGACCGTCCGAACCGTCGATCTTGATAAGACCCGCGAT
>DAHWQR010000005.1 GCA_027340655.1 Candidatus Saccharimonadota bacterium | reverse complement strand
CGCTTTAGTGTTTAAAATTAATTCCGGATGATCCTTGCCCCAGCGCTGAATAATTGTTTTGGGGTCAGTAACGCTTAGATCAAAATCAGCTAAAGACATCCGATCCTTATCACTTAAAAATGAGCCGGTTTGAACGCAAAGTAGAATTTCGTGCGCTTCTTTATCCTCGGACTTAAGATAGTGTGCGTCGCAAGTCAGTACTGCCGGAATGTTTAGTTTCTTGGCTAGCTTAAGCAGCCCGGCATTCACCCTTTCCTGATCGCTCCAATGTCCAGGATGGTCAGGGTGCCCATGGTCCTGAAGCTCAAGATAGTAATTGTCTCCCAGCAGTTTCTTATATTTAAGCGCTGCCGCTTCAGCTAACTTTTCCTGATTGGAACGCAAGTGATCAGCAACTTCTCCACCAATGCAACCGCTGAGTACGATAAGCCCCTCGTGATACTTAGTTAAAGCTTCAAAATCGATTCTTGGACGGTAGTAAAATCCCTCCAAGCTAGCTAGCGTAGCCAGGCGCATCAGATTTAAGTAGCCGGCGTGATTTTTGGCCAGCACGGTTAGGTGATAGCTATTTTTATCCTTGCTCGGTTCGCGGTCCTGATTTGATCTTGGAGCAACGTAGGCTTCCATGCCAATAATCGGCTTAATGCCCTTATCTTTTGCTTCGGTATAAAAGTCGATGGCGCCGCTTAATGTGCCATGGTCAGTGATGGCTACTGATTCCATGCCAAAATCCTTAATCTGGCTAATTAAAGCCGGGACTTTGGTCAAGCCGTCTAACACCGAGAAATGGGTGTGGTTATGCAAGTGAACAAAATCTGAGGCCTTTAACTGCCTGGCATTAGCCATACGCTTTTATATCCCTTTATTTCCTTTTTTGTCTCTAACAGTGACAATCCCATTATATCGCTGCGCTAAATTTAACGCTAGCCTTAAGCGCTGTATTTTTTTCTGCTATAGCACCCCTACAGATGATTAGTGTGCTCAGTCTTTAATAAAAACTTCTTAGCATCAACAATTGCCTTTTTGGCTTCTTTAACGGCGCGAGCCAGATCCTTATCTGCGATAGGGTGCTGATCTTTCAGTGCGGCGGCGACTATTTCGAGTTTAGCCTTGGCTTGTTCTACGCTAGCAACTGCAGCAATAGAATGAGCCTGGTTAGTCGTGGCGAGCGATTTAGCCTCGTCAGCAACGATTTCGGCCAGTTCCATAAGTTCTGCGAGGAGTAAGCTGATCTTATCCTCTACTGTTTCAAACTCTTCTTTGAGTTTATCGCCGGCTCGTCCTAGGGTCTTTGCATCGGAATTCTCTAGTCCTAAGAGTGAGCTCAGATAGCTAAGTCCACCAAGCATTGCACTGCTAGCAGCTGCCTTCTTGATTTTGCTGCTATCTGGCAAAAACCTGGACACTAGCTTATTAGTCCTTTCTGCTGCGCGATTGAAAAATGTATTTCAACATTCCAAAGAGGGGCATAAAAGCACCGCGTTTTCCAGCTTCACGAATCAGGTGGCTTGCCGCTTCAACGCCGCTAAGCGCCGCTTCGGTGCGCCGTGCCAAACGGTGAAAAGTTGTCCAGGTATAGACAGTTAAGCCAAACAGGGCAAGGAAGAACAAACTAATACAAACCGTGCCGATAATTAAAAATGTGCTGTCTACGGTACTCATATGTTTTTGGTTCTATTAGACAATCTACATCATTAGAGAGCTTAAGTACAGCCGCTTGGCAGATTACGGACCGCGTTAAGTCTTCGTTAGTCTTGCTTTATCAATCGTTTAACAATTTGGCGGGCTACTTCAGGATTCGCTCGGCCGGAAGTCTTAGCCATGACTTGTCCAATTAAAAAGCCGATAGCCTTGTCTTGCCCTGCCGCAACATCCTTAACGGCCGCTTCGTTAGATGCCAGCACCTCTTGAATTATTGCTTCCAGCTCCGAACTGTCGGATTGCTGCAGCAAACCGGCTCGAGAAGCGTAATTAGCGAGGTCCTTAGCAGCTTCGCTCGACTTCAGTGCCGCAGCGATTAACTCCTTAGTGTTAGTAGAGCTTAGCTTACCTGCCTCAACCAGTCCAATTACTTCTTTGTATAGTTCCCTACGGTTGGCATTTATTAAGGACGAGTCTGTCCTGACCAATGGAATGTCCACGTTAACTAGCCAGTTAACAAGCATTTTAGTATTTAGACCGGAGTGTTTAAAGTCCAGTAGCAAATCCATGTAATTGGCATTCGTAAAATCTATTCCGGCTTCCAAGAGAATTTCGCTTTGCGATAGAGATAAACCTAAAGAACTAAGTTCATTCCGCCAAAATGACGGCAGATTAGGCATTTCAGATCGAACCTTTTTAATAAAGGCCGGATCAATTTCTAGAGGCGGCAAGTCAGGATCTGGCATATAACGGTAGTCATCGGCATTTTCTTTACTGCGCTGGGACAGCGTTTTTTGCTTAGCCTCATTCCAACCGCGAGTTTCCTGAACTACCGATTGCCCGCGGTCTAACAGATCGCTTTGGCGCTTAATTTCATAAGCCACGGCTTTTTCGACCGCTCTAAAGCTATTTAAGTTCTTAGTCTCGCTGCGCACCCCGAGCTGATCGTTTTCACTCAGGCTAACATTGACGTCAAAACGCATATTCCCGTGATATAAGTCACCATCCGTTACTCCGGCATAGCACATTAACAGATACAGCTCTTTTGCATAAGCTCTAGCTTCAGCAGCCGAATGCATCTGGGGCTCGCTGACGATCTCGAGCAGCGGCGTTCCGGCTCGGTTTAAGTCCACGAGCGAGTAGGCTTTAGCGCTCGGATGAGAGCTTTTACCGGCATCAGCTTCTAAATGCGCTCTAGTTATGGCTACCGTTTTTAATTCCCCGTTAAGGATGTACTCCACCTTGCCACCTAGAATGACCGGCTGATCGTACTGTGTTATCTGATAGCCCATTGGTAGATCGGGGTAAAAGTAATGTTTGCGGTCAAAAGTCGAAAACAGCTGCGGCTCCACGCCTAAAGCTAGTGCGGCGCGAATTGCCAAATGCATTGCCTCACGGTTAAATACCGGCAGCGCTCCCGGAAGGCCGAAATCAATATGATTAATCAGGGTATTTGGTTTAGCTGTGCGGGCATCGTTACCAGCGCCTGAGAAAAGTTTTGTCTTAGTCCTCAGCTGCACGTGGCACTCGATACCAATCGTAGGCCTGTATTTAGCGCTCATTTGGCTTACTATCCCTCTCTTCATTTGCCGGACTTTTTTCTTTATCAAAAGCATCAAGATCTTTTAGGGCTCTCCAGAAACCGAGAAGTGCGCGTTTAACCTGAGCTTTCGTTACAACTATGCTTTCGCCGACTATCTTGTTAGCTAGCTTGTGGCTGTACCAGACCATATCGTTAGCGCTGAGTTCGTGCTGGGCAGAAACCAGGCGTTCACCCATGGTCTTTCCCTTAAAGTGTCGCTTCTTGAGCATTGAATCGAGCAACTTATCGGCTTCCAGCACGGCATCATTCCAGCTGGATTTATCTTTCAGTAATTTTTGCAGGGAGCGCCAATTAGATGAATAGTTATACTTCGCACGCAGGCTAATAGTTAAAGCCGCTAGCACTGCCAACACAATAAGCAGAGCGATTCCTAGCACGATATGCTCAATATTAGCCGTACCCACGGTTTGCAATTTATTATGGACGCTATTTAGCAGATTATGCACGGTTGTTTACCTCTTCGATAACTTTTGCCATGCCCAGTAAGGAACGATCATTACGTCTAGCGGCCATTAGCTGCACCCCAATTGGTAAGCCATTGGTATCGAAACCATTTGGCAGGGAGATTGCCGGTATGCCGGCTAAATTGGCGGCAACCGTCATTACGTCGGCTAGGTACATCTGGAGCGGATCTTTGGCTTTTTCGCCAATCTTAAAGGCTGTAGTTGGCGCAACCGGGCCGATTAAATAGTCATAATCTTTAAATGCCGCATCAAACTCATTAATCAGCTTAGTACGTACGGTCATTGCTTTCTTGTAGTATGCATCGTAGTAGCCGCTGCTGAGAACAAACGTGCCAATGATAATTCGGCGCTTGGCTTCTTTGCCAAAACCCTTGCCACGCGAGTTTAAGTAACTCTGCTCAAGATCTTTGGCGCTAGGATCCGAGTAACCATAACGGATACCGTCGTAACGGCTGAGGTTAGAACTTACTTCGGCCGGAGTAATGATGTAGTAGCAAGCTAGAGCCAGCTTGGTGGACGGCAGAGACACATGAGAGACCTGCGCACCGGCCGCTTTTAACTTATCTATTAACTTTAAAAGACTGTCTTTTACCTCTTGATCCAACCCCTGCTCTAAATATTCATCAATAACGGCTACTCTGACCTTGCTTAGCTGAGGAGCTTTTAGATTGGCATATCCCTGCGGATCACTTTCGATAGTTGTGGAGTCAAGATCGTCGCGTCCAGACATTACCTCGAGAACTAGAGCTGCATCTTCTACGCTAGAAGTAATCGGGCCGATACAATCAAGACTGCTACCCATGGCAATTACGCCGCTACGGCTAACCAGTCCATAGGTCGGTTTTAGGCCGACCACACCGCAGAAAGCGGCTGGCTGGCGAATTGAACCGCCGGTATCAGTTCCTAGCGCAAAAGGGGCCAGGCCCAAAGCAACGGCTGCCGCGCTACCCCCGGATGAACCTCCGGGTACCCGGGTCGTATCGAATGGATTTTTGGTGACTCCAAAATCGCTGTTCTCGGTACTGGCTCCATGTGCGAAAGCATCCATATTAGCTTTCGCTACGCAAATTGCACCGGCCTGCTCTAAAGCGTTAATCGCGCTCGCCTGATAAGGAGCAATAAAGCCGCTTAATATGTTGCTCGCGGCTCGGGTTTCGCTATTTTTAACGAGAAAATTATCTTTAGCAATAAAGGGTACTCCAGCTAAAACTCCGGGGTCTTGACCTTCGGCAATTGCCTTATCGATAGCTTCAGCGCGTTTTAGGGCTGATTCACTCAAGGTTAGAATAGTCGCGTTATATATCGGCTGCTGACGCTCAATCCGCTCTAAAGCTTTCCGGGTTAAAGCCACGGCCGAACTAGACCCGTTTTTCACGGCGGCTGCAAGTTCGCTTAGTGCTGGCCAATCATTCTGCATAAATGTATCTACTCAACCATCCTTTTGACTTGAATTTGATCGTCCAATACCGCTGGCAGATTCTTAAGCAATTCGCTGGGTGGGTAGCCGTAGTCGATTAATTGATCGTCGCGCATCACATTAGTCAGGGCATTAACCTGATTAGTCTCCCGAATTCCTTCAGTGTCCGAGCTTTGCAACTGCTGAACATAAGCTAACACCTCATTGAGCTCAATTAGAAACTCAGAAACCTCTTCCTCACTTAACTCAATCCGGGCGAGGTGAGCCAATCTGAGCACATCGTCTTTGGATAGTCTGGCCATAGTTATCTTAATTGTATACCACAGAGTAGGCGTTTTACGATGCGTTTAGTTTAATCTCTTGAATCAGGTCGCGCAGTTCAGCAGCTTGCTCGAACTGCAAATTAGCCGCTGCCAGCTCCATTTGATCGTTTAATTGCTTGATGAGAAGCGGGTACTCATCTTTTGGAATCTTCTTAATTTCAAGTTTTGGTTTGGAGGATGCCTCTTCGGCATGCATCCGTTGTTCGACTTCTCTAGTAATCGACTGCGGCTTAATATGATGCTCCTGGTTATACGCTTCCTGAATGGCCCGGCGGCGGTTAGTTTCGCTGATTGCCTGCTTCATACTGGCGGTGACTACATCGGCATACATAAACACGTGCCCTTCAGAATGCCTGGCAGCGCGGCCAATAATCTGAATTAATGCCCCATAACTCCGTAGGAAACCCTCCTTGTCGGCGTCTAAAATTGCGACAAATGAAACTTCCGGTAAGTCAAGTCCCTCTCTTAAAAGATTAATTCCTACCAACACGTCATAAATTCCCAAACGTAGATCGCGCAAAATGTCTGTACGCTCCAGAGTATTAATGTCGCTATGCAAGTAAGCAACTTTAATATTTAGTTCTTTGAGATAGTCGGCAAGTTCTTCGGCCATGCGTTTAGTTAGAGTAGTTACTAGTACCCGCTGTCCCTTTTTAACCGTATTGTTGATCTCGGCAACCAGATCGTCCACCTGACCTTCAATCGGTTTTAGAGTTATCTGAGGATCAAGCAGACCTGTTGGTCGGATAACCTGTTGTGCCGGTGGCGGGCTTAAACTTAGCTCGTAGTCGGCCGGAGTCGCAGAAACAAATATTACCTGGTTAATATGGCGTTCGAATTCGCTAAACGTTAGCGGCCGATTATCCAGAGCACTGGGTAAGCGAAAACCGTAATCGACAAGCACCTCTTTTCTGGCTCGGTCGCCGTTATACATTCCCCTGACCTGAGGAATACTCATGTGCGATTCATCAACAATCATTAAGTAGTCATCTGGGAAATAATCGAGCAAAGTTGCCGGCTGTTCTCCCGGCTCGCGGTTTGTTAAGTAGCGGCTATAGTTCTCGATACCCTTTACGAAACCGGTCTCGGCAAGCATTTCAAGATCAAAACGAGTGCGCTGCTCTAATCTCTGAGCCTCTAAAAGCTTATTGTGCTGTTTGAAGTATTCCAGCCGTTCATGCAATTCTTGCTCTATCTTAACGATTGCGGTTTTAAGTTTCTCTTCGGGAGTAACGAAGTGCGAGCCTGGGAAGATTGTCAGTTCATCGACATTTCTTACTAACTCGCCGGTCAGTGGATTCAGTTGCATTACCCGTTCAACCTCGTCGCCAAAAAAATCTATCCGGTAAGCCGTCTCTTCGCCGGCCGGGAAAACATCGACTACGTCTCCCCGCACCCGAAACGAGCCACGATGAAAGTCAATGTCATTGCGCTGATACTGGATGTCGGTTAAGTGGCGCAGCAACTTATCTCTTTTACGCTGTTCGCCGGGCTTAATCTTAACCGCCAAGGCGGCGTAGTCTTCAACGCTACCGATGCCATAAATACAGGAAACGCTAGCCACGATTATTACATCGCGGCGGCTAAGCAGTGAGTCTGTAGCCGCATGACGCAAACGGTCTATCTCCTCGTTTATTTGACTGTCTTTTTCAATGTAGGTATCGCTGCGTGGGATATATGCCTCGGGCTGGTAGTAATCGAAGTAGCTGACAAAGTAGTGCACCGCATTATCCGGAAAAAAACGCTTAAACTCGCCGTACAGCTGTGCAGCTAGGGTTTTGTTATGGCTAAGCACCAGCACCGGACGGTCAAACTGGCTAATCACGTTACTAACACTAAATGTCTTACCGGACCCGGTAGCTCCAAGTAGTGTTTGATATTTCAGCCCATCTCGCACTCCAGCGGCCAATTGTTTAATAGCCGCCGGCTGGTCGCCAAGCGGAGCATAATCGCTAACTAAATTAAAAAGTCCCATATTGGTATAGATAAATAAACCTAACTAGTAATAGTTAAATTGTAACAGCTAGGAAAGATTCGATTTGGTTAGTAGTAAAGTTTCTTGTATTTGCCGTGTTCACGGTCCAGCAAGTCGACAATACTATTGATTAACTCAACCGGGTCTTCGCTAAATAAGATATCGGTTCCTTCTCGCAAGGGATGCGCTAGGGAAATTAAGGTCTGAACCTCAGTACTAATGCCTCCAGCGCCCTGCAGAAAGCCGATCGGAGTACTGCTCTCAACGGCTATCGTAAACTCGTGCAAAGTGCCCATCCTGCCGCCAATTGATATTACGGCGTCACTGGAAGTAATCAATAGTGAATCCCGGCCAATATAATGCAGTCCGGAGTAAATAATCGTGTCGTAGGCCTTGGTTGGCAGCCGGTATTTCATGATGTGCTCAACCTTGGAACTAGCCGGACTCATGCCAACACTCATTTTGCCGCCAGCTGCCTTATATGCCTCGGCGGTGTAATTTGGCAGGCCGACTGTGGCGCCGCTCATCAGGGCGTGACCGGAACGGGCGATGGCCTCACCCATGGCTTGAGCTAATAACTTGCCGGATTCAACACTGTCTCCTCTTGCGGCTCCTGAAATTGCTATCTGGTACATTAATTCTTCATCCCTTCTTTAAATTCCTACACTTTCGGTCGCCAGTTTTGGAGCTAGCTCTGCTCCAATAAACTCACTCAGCAAATCCGGTCGAATATATCTGGCTATCAGCTCCTGCCAAAGTGCCCGTTTGGCATGATGGCTGTATCGCTCGCGGTAGCCGGCTTTATTAACCAGGCTGAGGGCGTTATCTAGCACGTTGAAAGACACCGAGCTATTACCGTCTAACCGGCCTAGATGCCCACAATCACGCCAGAACTCCATTTCCGGTGCAATAAGTTGGATTAAATTTTCTACCGGCTGCCAGCCAATTAACTCCTCAGCTCCAATGTGGGTGTCCAAAGGCGTACCCAGCTGTCCCTGCAAGTGATGCACAAAACGGATGACCGTTTCCCAGCTTAGAGGAGCGCTAAAGTAGTCAATATGCTCAAAGCGCGGCTCGTCACTGACACTACTCATTAGACGTAAATTAAAATCCTTCGCCACTTGGCTTAAGCGCAGATAGCTACTAAAGGCATAGATGGCATTTAAGCCATTCGCGGCGCTGGCTAAAGTAAGGGTAGCAAGCCCGGACACCGGTTGATTCGGCAGCGGCAAGATAACTAGGCTTCCGAGCTCTTTATTTACCATAACCGTGCGTTTACTGATCGCTAAAAGCTGGGACTTAAGTGCCAGCCATTTATCGCTGTGCGGCGAGTAGACACTAACGGCCCGTTCTTCAAAATCTCTCGGGCTTAGGGTGCGCAGAAAGGCACTGTAATGCTGCATCCATGCCGAGCTCTCCAGTTCCTGGGCTGCCGCCACCATTAATCCGAGCGGTAGATGTTTAACAAGAGATTCGTAAGAACGGTAATTTAAGGCTTTCATGACTTTCTTGGGCGGGAACTTGGCAATAGCGCGTTTAGCTACTGAGGTTTTAATAACAAAGATCAGGCTGTCCTTTGTAACTTGACTGATTGCGGCAGCTATTCCTTCGCTTAAGTTGGCCGCAGCGTTTACCTGATAAGCGCTAATCGAGCGTAAACGTTTAATCAGCAGGGCATCGTCAGACTTAAGTTTAGCTTGCAAAGCATGAAATAACTCTTCGCCGGTAGTATCTTCCGGGTCTAACCCTAGCTGAGCTAATTTTGTTCGTTGCAACTGGTTAATGGACTCGCTTAAACGAATATCGTGTCCCTGATGCCCGGACGCCGCTTCCAAACTTGACAGCGTCTGATGAAACTGCGGTTCCTGGGTGTCTAGTAATTGCGCTAACATTCTAGTCATATGCTTTTTAGGCTCGTTTTATATTTTCCCTGCAAGGATACCTACTCTTATCCTAGCATAAGCGCTAAGTCGGTTACTAGAATGCTTCAGGGCGGTAGTTATCCGGAGCATTAGAGAGATACTGCTCAATTTGGGATTCACTGAGTAATCCGGCCTGTGCGCCAACCTGTTGAACGACGCTCATGGAATTTATTGGCGCCCATTGCAAGGCTCCGGCTAAATTATTGCCTTTAATGAGAGCTGCCACGAAAGTTGCCGCAAAGGCATCGCCGGCTCCGGTACGCTCTAGCGGTGGTGCCGGGTCAGGATACAAGGGCATTTTTAGAATCTGTGTCTGGTCGCTGGCAACTGCGCCATTCGGTCCATCGGTAATAACCGCAATCTTAACTCCCATGTTATGGAAGCGGCCCAGCAAGTCATGATAGTCGTCATGGTTACCGCCGGTAATAAATGCGGCTTCTTCGCGGTTAACGATAATCACTTCGCTACGCTGATAAATCCGCTTCAGTCGCTCAACGCCGGCATCCATCTGGAAAGTACCGGGCTGAAAGGCCAATTTGACTTCAGTGTGCTCATCTAACCAGTCAGCTACCTGATCATGATAAGACATGGCGTTTCCGGAGATTGAGCTAAAATAGAGCCACTTTGGAACTTCATCCGGACGCAGGTGCGGCCAGTGGTAATCATAAGCTTCATGCTTAATTAAAATCGTGCGCTCTACCTGGTAGCGTAGAACATAGTGAATATTGCTAATTTTGCCAGGGTTAATGCGTACGAAACGGGTATCTACCTGATTGGTATGTAGCTCGTCAATCATTTCCCGACCGGCCTGATCATCGCCAACGTTGGCCACGTAAGCCGAGTCGAGACCAAGACGCGCAAAAGCGACGGCCGCGTTTGCGGCATTGCCTACGCCTTTAATGGTTTGCACCGTGTCATAAGGAAGTTTGGTGCCAAAAGGCATTGCCAGCCAGCGTTTTTCTTCGCTGTCGGCATAAACCTTAGCCTGATCATCTTCAAGTTTAATAAATACATCGGTCACAATATCGCCGATGCTGATTACGTCCGGTTGATTAGCCATTTTTAATAATACCCCGCCCTTTTTTAAGATTATTTCTAACTAAATTGATTGCAGACGCGCAATCTGACGCTCATGCTCGTTAACCTGGTGGCTAAGATCGGTAATTGCGGCTTTGGATACTCTGACATCAGATCCCACGTCGCTCAAAATCCGCTCCATTTTGTCCAGCTTAATTTTTATTTCTGGAACGTCTTTTACGGCTTCTTGGATGGCGCTGAGTTGATCGGCTAATACCGAGCCCAACACCTGCTGCTTTTCATCCTCACTCAAAGACTGCATTAACTCTAATATAGCGCTTTAGCTATTACTAAGTAAAGCGCTTGATGTGTAAAATTTAGACTAATGCCTTACCGGCAGAGTTAAAATCTGCAAGCTTGCTCTCCACTACTTTTGAGACCGCCGGAACAACCGCCTTTGTCAACAATTTGGCGACTGAATATTCGTCTGGATTGTCTTTTAAGACCTTCTCTAGAGAGGTGCGGTAAGCAATGCGCATATCTGAGTTAATATTAATCTTGCTGACGCCAATACGCACCGCATCCCTGAAGTAATGCCCCGGTGTACCACTGCCGCCATGCAAGCTAATGTTACAACTAATGGCCTCACGAATACGGCCTAGCAGTTCCAGATCCAGCATTTTTGGAACCGGGTACTTACCGTGGAGATTGCCAACAGCTGCAGCAAAAGTATCAATCCCTGTGGCCTCGACAAAAGCCCGCGCCCCATCCGGTGTCGAAAAAGTTTTACGAATTTCTTCGTAATCTATTTTTTCAGTATGCAAATTAGAGCTGCCGCCAAAATAATGCGGTTCGCTTTCTACTGACGCCCCGGTCAGCTGGGCATAGGCTACCACTTCACGGGTAGCATTAATAATGTCCTCGTCAGTTGCGTCATGGTTGGCCTGGCTAACGTCAATATGGATAAATTCGAATCCTGCCTCAATTCCGGCCTTGGCGGCTTCAACGCTCGGGCTGTGATCGAGATTAACGTACATCTCAATACCAAAGTTAATCTTAGTGTTGTCGACCAAATCACGAATATTATCTAGTCCGATGTCATCGACTTCTCCCTGGCTGACTTCAACTAGTACCGGAGCATTATGTTTTTTGGCGGCTAGTGCAACGGCAATCAGCGTCGCCTCATCGTCCAGGTTAAAAGCTCCGAAAGCCCAATGCTGAGCCCTAGCGGTAGCCATCCGTTCTCTAGCCAGATAGCAATTCTCTCGCATCTGCCTTAGTGTTTGACTCATATATACTTCTTACCCTCCCTTTCTTTTGCGCTTAATACGGCATGAGCAGACATCCGGATATGGGTGGCGTCAAGACCGAAATGTTTAAGTAACTGGTTTGGTTCGCCGGATTCGCCGAATCGATCACGCATACCAATGCGCTGCATGGGTACTGGAAAATTCTCAGCGGCCAGTTCAGCTACCGCAGAGCCCAGTCCGCCAATAATCTGTCCCTCCTCGGCAGTAACTACCGCTCCGGTCTTGCGAATACTCTTAAGCAATACTTCACTATCTAACGGTTTCACCGTTGCGACGTGGATTACTTCAGCCTCTATTCCGTCTTTATATAGCATCTCTGCAGCCATTAAGGCGTGATAGGTCATAGTGCCGGTAGCAATCAAGGTGACGTCACTGCCGGACTCCAAAAGCAAGGCCTCCCCGATGTGAAAAGGCGTCTCGGGCAAAGTAATAATTGGCGTTGCCTCTCTAGCCAAGCGCATGTAATTCGGCCGCGGGTCGTCAGCCATGGCCAGAGTCGCTTTCTCGGCTTCCAGGCTATCCGCCGGTGCAATAACCACCATGTTAGGCAGCACGCGCATAAGAGCCAGGTCTTCTAGCATCTGGTGCGTAGCTCCATCCGGTCCGACACTGACTCCGGCGTGCGACCCGATAATCTTGACCGGTCGGTCATTAAGGCAGATCGTGGTGCGGATTTGCTCCCAGTTTCGTCCAGGACTGAAGGCGGCATAGCTGCTGACAAAAGGCACCTTGCCTGCGGCAGCAAGACCGGCGCCAACGGTAACCAAATTCTGTTCGGCAATACCTATCTCAATAAAACGTTCTGGAAAAGATTCTTTAAACAAATGCATCTGGGTCGATTCGGTTAGATCGGCGCAAGCCGCAACAATATTTGGATAAATGTGCCCGGCGCGTTCTAAACCACGGCCAAAACCGGCACGCAACGGTTCTAGGGCCAGCTTATCGCGGCCAACATCCTTATGTGCTGCGATATTACTCATGCTCGCTCCTAATCCTTCCGCCTAAGGTCCTAAGCTCCTGCAAAGCTTCCTTGGCCTGAGTCGGATTGGGCGGCATGCCATGCCAGTGGAAGTCGTATTCCATAAAGTCGACGCCCTTCCCGGGAATCGTATGGGCAATGATGGCTACCGGTTTTTCGACAATTGCTCTAGCCATCGCACAGGCATCAATAACCGCTTCTATATCGTTACCGTCAATTTCGATCACGTGCCAGCCGAAAGCCTCCCATTTGGCTCGGTAGTCCTCTAAAGGCATAACCTGTTCGGTCGGACCGTCAATTTGAATGTTGTTGCGGTCAATTATGGCAATCAGCTTGCTTAAGTGATTATTCGCGGCAAACATTGCCGCTTCCCAGATGTTGCCTTCGTCTGTCTCGCCGTCACCGATAACTACATAAACCCAGCGCTGCAAAATGTTGTCCATCTTATGTGCTAAAGCAATTCCGGCAGCTTGGCTTAAACCGGATCCCAGTGGGCCGGAGGTCGTCTCCAGTCCCGGCAAACGGGTGCGCTCCGGATGACCCTGAAGTCTAGAGCCTAACTGGCGCAGGGTAAGCAGCTCTTTACGGTCAAAGTAGCCGGCATTAGCCATTGCTGCGTAACGCACTGGAACGCAGTGTCCGTTTGAGAGAATTAGAATGTCACGTTCCTCCCAATCAGGGTTTTTCGGATCATGTTTTAAGATGTCAAAATACAACGCCGTAAAAATGTCTGCCAGTCCCATCGGGCCGGCTGAGTGGCCACTGCCGGCATGCACCAGCTCGCGAATAATGTCCTCGCGAATCCTATTAGCAATGGTTTCTAATTGTTTGATTGAGTAGACTTGGGGCATCTTAATTTACACTTTCTGAAGCTGTTATCAGTTTAGCATAAGCAGCTTTAGCGGACTTGGCGCGAGATATATAGCCGCCAACGTTCAGAACGCTAATTCCAGCTTTAACAATCAGCTTAATATTCTGGTCATCAATGCCGCCGTCCCAGCCAATTTCGATAGCCGGATTTAGATACTTCAGCATACGGGCCTTAGAAGTAAGCCTCAAATCGGCAGTTGATCCGCCCTGGTAGCCTAGATTTCCTGAGAAAATTAGAACGTGATCAAAGTAATTAACAATTAAATCGCTGAAGGGCTGAACTTCGGTTTCCGGAAGAAGCGCAAGACCGGCTTTAACTCCCTTCTGGTGCAGTTCCAGAGCGGCAGCTTTAAGGTCAGTTTGTGCCTCAGCATGAATAATAACTAGGTGCGGCTTTAGCTCTTTAGCAATTGCCAGCTCGGCATGAGGATGCCGGCTCATCACATGGATATCGGCAATTGTTTTGCGGGGCCAGCGCATAGCACCGATACCCAACAACTCGCGCGGAGCCAGAGTTCCGTCAGAAATGTCGATATGAATCCGCGGCGCAAATTTAGTTAAGTTTTTAAGTTGCGCTAGATACTCTTCTTTGCTGACCGCCGTAATTGTCGGGCAGATAGCTAGTTGCATTTTGCAGTTCTCCCAGCCTCGGTGCTTAGGTTAGTTGATCTAACTCTTTAAGGCGGCGGTTAAAACGCGAAGCGCCTGCGAAGGCGGTGTTTAGCCAGACGCTCGCAATCTCTTCGGCCTTAGCCGTGGATGTTGAACGCGAAGAGAGGCAAAGCACATTACTGTTATCGTCATTTCTTGCAGCATGTGCTTCTTTAGTGTTCCAGCACAGAGCCGCACGAATACCTTTAAAGCGGTTGGCGGCCATACACATGCCCTGTCCACTTCCGCAAATTAAGATGCCTCTCGGATCGGCTTCGTCGCTGGCTAACATCGCACTAACCACCCTGCCGGCAAATACCGGGAAATCGTCCTCCGGATTTAGTTTAGTGTTACCCTCGTCAACCACCTCGTATCCGGCGCGTTCTAGGAAATCTTTCAGCGCTTGCTTAAGTTCCAGTCCGTTATGGTCCGTCCCTAAGAATATCTTCATACCAATTATCCGACATTCAAGCCTAGGCAGCCGGAATATGCAAAAGCTTTCCGGTATCGGCCACCATCTCGACTAAGCGGTTTGAGTAACCCCACTCATTGTCGTACCAGACAACAACTTTCACTAAGTTTCCAGCTACCACATTAGTAAGCTCTAAATCGACAATACCGGAGTTCGAATTGCCGATATAGTCGGAAGATACCAAGGGTTCGTCAGAGACGGCAATAATGCCCTGGTAATATGGTTCCTTTGAAGCTTTGATTAATAGATCGTTAATCGTTTCTTTCGACACATTAGCCTTAAGCACCATAGTAACATCACTCAAGCTTACTACCGGGGTCGGTACGCGCACGCTGATACCATCGAACTTACCGACAAGCGTAGGCACGGTTTTAGCTACGGCGATAGCCGCGCCAGTAGTGGTCGGCACGATGTTGTACGGAGCGGCTCGACCTTCGCGTAGATCTTTTGACGGTCCATCGGTTAGTGTTTGGCTGGCCGTATCACTATGTACGGTAGTCAGCATCGCCTTTTCGATACCAAACTCCTGATCAATAATATCCATAATTGCGGCTACGCTATTAGTAGTGCAGGAAGCGTTAGAGATAATGTTGCCGCAAGTTTTAAGTAGCTCGTCATTGGCGCCAATAACTATTGTCTGTACGTCATCGCTCTTGGTTGGAGCCGAAATAACCACCCGCTTAGCGCCGGCCGTAATATGTGCTCCGGCGGTCTCGGAAGTCGTAAATCTCCCGGTAGATTCAACCACTACGTCGACATCCAAATCTTTCCAAGGCAGGGCTGTAGGATCTTTTTCGGCATAAACCCGGATTGCCTTGCCGTCAATAATCAGGTTTTGATCATCGTACTCTACTTTATGATGGTACCTGCCGTAATTAGTATCGTGCGCGAGCAGGTAGGCTAGAGTCTTGGTATCGGTTAAATCGTTAACCGCAACAATGTCCAAGTCCTCTCTATCATGTGCAATCCTAAATGTTATACGACCGATTCTACCGAAACCGTTAATGGCGACTTTTGTATTCATCTACAGCTGTGCCCCCCTTTTTTGTTAATTTATTTATTACTTCTACTCTATACCAGCTCGAGCCTCTGATGCAACCAGGCATCAGCTTATTAGGCTAAGCCTTATAGCGACTAATGGACTCGAAAATAATCTTTTTGGCCTCTTCAATATCTCCCCAACCTAATACTTTAGTCGTACCCGGCTTTTTGAGATCTTTGTAATGGGTAAAGTGCTCAGCAATCTTTTGTTGCCAGCGCTCACCTAGATCGGCCAGAGTGCCTATGGCGTCACCGCTGTCCCGGTCATCGGCGGCTACGGCAACAATCTTATGATCGCCTTCTCCACCGTCTTCAAACTTCAAGACACCAACGAAGCGACACTTTAGCCAGACTCCTGTAGGAACTGGTTCGCTAGTCACGACTAATACATCCAGCTCATCGCCGTCTTCATCCTTGGTTTGAGGAATAAAACCGTAGTTGACCGGCTTTGAATAGATGCTCGGTTCAATGCGGTCAATCATGAAGGCCGCCCGCGTCCGGTCATACTCAATTTTCAAATGACTACCCATCGGAATCTCAATCACTGCATTAAGCATTCCTTGGTCTATGTCTCCGGGGTCAAGCACACGGTTAAAATCTGGCATAAGAATCAATCTCCTTTAAAACGCTTTAACTTGTCTCTTCTATTGTATCAAGACGTAACACTAAGTGGCGCGGACTTAATCTCACGCCCCCGACCCTCTAGATATTCTCTAATCTTCAGTGCAGCAGTCGCGCCTTCTCCAGAGGCGCTGGCTATTTGCATTGTAGCGCCGCTTCTGACGTCTCCGGCAGCAAAAACTCCGGGCATGGCAGTTTCGAGGTCTTGGTTAGTAATCACGAATCCCCTTTCATCGAGCTCAACTTTAGAGCTTTTCAAAAAGGCGGTGTTTGGTTTGAGACCAATAAATACAAAAACTCCGTCACAGTTAAAATCCTCTTCCTTAGAGTCTTTATTAATGCCTACGACCTTATTTACGCCGTTTTCGTCGCCGACTATTTCTTTAGGAGTAACGCCGATATGCAGGGTAATTTTAGCGCTGTCTATAAATGGCTGCATTTCTTTAATCAAAACGTCGCTGGCTTTTAGAGTCGAACGCACCAGGATATCGATGTGACTGGCAAAGCGCGTCAAAAATAACGTTTCCTGAATCGCCGAGTTGCCACCGCCAATTACCACTAATTTTTTATCCCTATAGAAAGCGCCGTCACAAGTCGCACAAAAATGCACGCCACGGGCATAGTACTTCTCTTCGCCGGGTATACCGGTGCGCATATAGTCCGATCCGGTAGCGATCAGCACCGCACGAGCCAGTAGCTCGCCGCTATCGGTAACCAGACGCTTGAACGCCCCTTCGTCAGTGATTGACTTGACTTCTCCAAGTTCGATTTTTGCTCCAAAACGTTCGGCTTGATCACGCAGCGAATCGGCTAACTCTAGGCCGGTTACACCCTTGCTAAAACCTGGATAGTTGTCGATTATGTCCGTGACCGCTGCTAGTCCGCCAATTACACCGCGCTCATAAAGAACCGTCTCAATATCTTCGCGGGTGGTATAGATTGCCGCGCTTAAAGCTGCCGGTCCGGCGCCAATAATTACTAGTTCGTGCTGCGGCGTGTGGTCATTGCTCATAAAAATCAAACCCCGGTTAGTTAATAATAGTCCTCTGGGTGCAGTGCTTGTTAATTGAAGGGCTTCTAGTTTACTGCTGGTGCTAGCTTGGCTAGGTTATAACCAACAATAATTTCCTGGCTGTCGTCAGTTTTGGTAACTACCGTTACCGGTACGGTTAAAGCCCCGCTTAGGC
The DNA here is from genome assembly GCA_027340655.1 of Candidatus Saccharimonadota bacterium. GTDB lineage: Bacteria > Patescibacteriota > Saccharimonadia > Saccharimonadales > UBA4665 > JAJZWH01. Next base: position 1,034 of record DAHWQR010000005.1, on the reverse strand, counting down.
GATGCGCTTCGCTGCGACGCTGCGGTTCTGAGTCCAAGTTAACCTCATCAAAACCCATTCCCTTAGCCTTAAGATAAGTTTTTACCATTTGGCAGTAGCCGCAGGTGTTTGTCGTGAAGATGGTGATATTTTTGACCATTTTTGAGAGTCTCCTTAATCAGACTTTGTCTTAGTTTTACTGCGCTTAAGGCCTTTAGTTATGTTTGTTTTTGAGAGCTAAGGTCTTATGCCTTGCATTATAGAATAGCGTTGGCTTTTCAGTCAATACGCTATATATTGTGCTTTTTACGCTAACCCTTAGTTGAAAGAACTAAAACATAAAAGACTAAATCGGAGTTCGCAGGGATTGAACCGACCTTTTGGCTGCCATATGCCATGGTTGCCGGAATCAGCAGCTCACGGGTGCCACCAACTTTCATTCCCGGAATACCCAACTGCCAGCCCTGAATCACGCTACTTAGCGAAAAGGTTGCCGGACCGCCGTGCGCTCCGGAAGTATCAAATACCACTCCGGTTTTAGCTAGAGCGCCGACGTAACAGGCCACTACCGTGGCTCCGGATTTAATAACCGCCCCGGTTCCGGCTTGCATGTCTGCTACTTCTAGGTGAGGAATCGCTGCGGCTTGCGGAGTATAACCTTGCAGTTTCGTACCGTCGGCAACATCATAGCCGCTTGGGCAGGTAGTGCTGTTGCTAGTAGCCGCATTGGTATTGGTTGAATTGCTGTTTGAACCGCCGCTTTGAGATAAAATCACGGCAATCGTTAAGGCCAAACTGGTTACCAAAAACAAGGCAGCACCAAAACCCGCAAAGAATCTTTTTCCTAATGCCATAATATTTTGCCTATTATAACCAAAGGCAGGCGTGCCTGTCGATAGTCGATTAAAATTTACTTTTAAGCTTTTCGACAATGTCCGTAATTTCTCTGTCGGTAAGCGTTCTAACACTACTTTGTGCAGATAAGCGGAAGGTCCAGGAGACGTCGCTCCCATCGCTTGCCGGCCGATAGGCGTCAATTGCCGACAATGCATAGA
>DAHWQR010000031.1 GCA_027340655.1 Candidatus Saccharimonadota bacterium | reverse complement strand
TACTATTCAAAAGGATTAGAATGGTGTGTATCTACAGAACGAAAGCGCTGTTTCTCGCGGTCAAAGAAGAGTTCCACGCCACCAGTCGGGCCATTACGATGCTTCTTTATGAGAAGGTCAGTTATTCCCTTTCGGTCTGTGTCGGGATTGTAATAGTCTTCTCGGTAGATAAAGGCTACGACGTCGGCATCTTGTTCCAGAGAGCCACTTTCCCTTAGGTCGGATAACTGCGGAATCTGTGGGCTTCGGCTTTCTACCGAACGGTTTAGTTGCGAAGCCGCTAGTAATGGTACGTCTAGCTCACGGGCGATACTTTTCAGCCCACGTGAGATATCGGAGATTTCTTGAACACGATTTCCGTCATTGCTAAAACGACTGCCGCCGCTCATTAATTGCAAGTAGTCAATAATAATCATGCCAAGCGGGTGACGGTGGTTTTCCCTTCTTGCGATAGTGCGCAGGTCGCTGACGGATATGCCGGGCGTGTCGTCGATATAAATCGGAGCTTCACTTAAAGCGCCCATCGCTTCGCCAATCTTTTCGAAGTCTGTATCAGTTAGGTTCCCAGTTCTTAATGACCAGGCGTCCACCCCTGACTCGATACTCAACAGGCGGTCAACTAATTGCTCCTTGCTCATTTCTAAGCTAAAAAATAGTACTGGTTGCTTCGATTTAACAGCAACGTTGTGTGCGAAGTTTAGCATTAATGCGGTTTTGCCCATCGAAGGTCGCGCTGCAAGGATGAATAAGTCGGAACGTTGAAAGCCGGCTAGAAGATTATCCAAATCTTTAAAACCGGTCGCTAAACCGCGTAGCTTCTTTTTGTCCTTATGCAAGTCATCAAGACGTTCAAAACTTTCAGCAAGAATAGTTTCCAAGCTCACCACGGATTGCTTGATATGCTGCTCGCTGACTGCGAATAGGTTGCTTTCAGCCTCTTCAATTAGCTCGTGTAGGGCTTTAGTCTCGTCAAATCCTAGCGATACCATTTGCTGAGAAACTGAAATTAGGCGTCGGCGCAAGGCTTTTTGGGCCACTATGTCGGCGTATTGCTCGACGTGCGCGGCAGTTGGAACGAAGTTTGTGAGCTCTGTTAAATATCCGGCACCACCAATGCTGTCCAGTTCGCCGTTGGCCTTGAGTTGGTTAGCAAGAGTAAGAACGTCAATGGCTGAGCGCTGAGTGTAAAGCTCGTTCATTGCGGAATAGATAATTTCGTGTCGTTTGTCGAAAAAGTCGGTAGGTCTTATCTGATCGGCAATTTTTACTATGGCATCGGTATCGATAAGTATCGAGCCAAGCAGCGACGCTTCGGCATCGATGTTCTGCGGCGGTTGCTGAAGCGATTTAGTTATATCAGACATAATTTTTGGTCTCGACTCTACCTAGAAGCTCTATTATATTATCTGCACTAGATATACCCTAACAGTTATAAACACGTTTTCCCATTACTAAATTAACTCTCCACCTCCAAAAATAGAGCTAATTGTTTCGAGCTTATTAGATTCGGCTTCTTTGCCAGGGCCTTCCTTATCTAAAAGCGATTGGTCAATCACGCATTCAATGACGTAGCTCTGTCCGCTAACTTTTTTGATGGCTGATTGAATGTATGAAAGATTCTTGGGTTCGTTAACTCTATTTTTGTGGAACTGATAGGCGAACTTAAGTCTAATTATGTTATGTGCGCTGTCAAAGTCTAGGCTTGCCATTCGGACCACTCCGTATAGGGTGTTATGGCTGCTTCTAAGTAGACCTAAAACATCATTCCACGAATCCTTATCCATAGTCTGAGTAGCTTTGGTTTTTAATGTAACTTTCTCTTCTTCAACTGGAGCTGCGGTTTTAGATGATGTAACCGGCATATTAGAGTCTAGATTAGGCCCATTTTTGTCATTAAGTTTTTTTTCCGTTTTAGCATTGATGCTATTTTTCTCGTCCGTGGGTTTTGGCAAAGATTTGCTTTCGTGCTTTCTGGCTGCTGGAGGTTCTTGATAAGTAGGTTGAATCTCTTTCACGCTTTCCGTATCCGGCAACTGGCTAGAGACGGAGCTTGGTTTAGCGGAAATCTGGGGTAAAGCCTTTAGCAGGCAGATCTCTAGATAGGTTTCAGGATTTGTAGCTGCCCCGACATCTAGTAAGTCTTCGAGTAACTTGAGGGCAAGATCGCTTGCTAACGGAGATTGGTCATCAATAAGCTTTTGTCGCAACTCTTTTGATAGTCTTGTAGCAATCGACGTCGCCGGGTATCCCTGTTCAATTAAATCATGGGTCAGTACAATCACCTGGTTTAAATCACCTTTACTTAGGGCATCGATAAGCTCTTCAATTAGTTGGCTGGGAGGTATGCCGAGTAAAGTGCTGATGTCAGTTTCGGATATCGGCTGAGCATAATTGGCCGCTTGATCCAATAAGGCAATGCTGTCTCGAAAACTTCCCTGACCGTGCTCGGCAATCATCTCTAAGGCCTTAGCGTCGATTTTGATGCCTTCATGTTTGGCGATTGATGCTAAATGTTTCACCACTTTTTCCTGCTTAATCGGCTTAAAGACAAAACGCTGAGTGCGACTGACAATCGTTTCAGGCATCTTTTGCAGTTCGGTAGTGGCTAGAATATAGACAACGTGCTCAGGCGGTTCTTCAAGAGTTTTTAGCAAGGCATTAAACGACTCTCGGGTAAGCATATGTACCTCGTCGATGATGTAAACCTTGTATTTAGCGCTTACCGGAGCTACATAGACCCTTTCAATCAGTGCTTTGGTCTCTTCGAGCTTACGATTGGAGGCGGCGTCAATCTCTATGATGTCGAGGTGGCCTAAATCGTCATCATATTCTAGGCCGTTGATGTCGTGGGCGAAAATCCGGGCGACAGAAGTTTTGCCAACTCCCTTTGGCCCAGTAAATAAGTAGGCATGCGAAATCCGGCCGCTTTTAATAGCTTGCTCCAGGGTTTTAGTAATATGCTCCTGGCCAATAACCTCGGACAGGCTTTTAGACCGGTATTTGCGATATAGCGCTTGCCCCATAGTGAATAGACCTATTATATCTTAAAAAGTGCTGAGCTTGGGAGTAAAACCTGTTTACAGAGCGGCTTCTAGGGCAGCCCACTCGGCGTTATCGTCTTCTGGGATGTTAACGCTTACCTGATCGCCGGGCTTAGCCTTAAAGTAGGTTACGCTAGCTAACAGGACACGGTAGCTCTTATCGCCGACTGACACTAAATAGTGACCATTCTCAAGATTTAAGGTTCCGACAACCTGTTTTCTTGGAACTGGGCCAATTTGCTTATAAAGAAATGCTCCATCATCAGAAATAGTCAGCTTTAGGATATCTCCTTGTACCAGCTTAGATTTAGAGGCGTAATTAGCCGGTACGGGATAGGTCTTAGCATCGCTGCCGACCATATTCTGACCATCAAAAACACCCTCTATTATTTTTCCCAAGGTGTCCTCACGGGCTATAGGCGCAATCTTCTCGTCATCACCGACCAGGCTAACTAATAGCTCACTAGCCGCCGCTAGATTGGTTTCTGCTTCTCTGATTAACGACCGAAGTCTTTTGATTTGTTTATCTGGTACGTCTGGCATGTTGGTATCTATTCACTTCCTCCGACCTAATCCGTATTTGTCTCGGACAGTTAGATTCAAACTAACATTAATGCGCACTAATGTCAAAGTGTTCTGTGGATAAAGAACACTTTTCTCTAATTAGCTCGAAAGTTAAATTGTTTAAAATTAAGCTAATTCTACTGTAGCGCCGGCTTCTTCAAGCTTTTTCTTAGCGGCTTCAGCGTCTTCAGTCTTAGCTTTTTCAAGAATCGTCTTTGGTGCGCCATCGACTAAAGCCTTAGCTTCACCCAGGCCTAGGTTGGTAATGTCCTTAACGGCCTTAATAACAGCCACTTTTTGAGCGCCTGCGTCTTTAAGCACGACATCGTATTCACTTTTTGCTTCCTCGACTTCAGCAGCTCCAGCGGCAGCAGGAGCGGCCACAGCAGCTATCGCGGCTGCTGGTTCAATTCCGTACTTATCTTTTAGGATGTTACTAAGTTCATTTACCTCAAGAACGGTCAACTTGACCAGCTCTTCTGCTAATTTCTCGATATTATTGCTATTTGCCATAACTTTGCTCCTTAAAATTTCTAATTAATTATTATGCTTGGCTTGCGTTAGCTTCTAGTGCCGAAATTATTGCCGGCAGTCCGGATCTCGTAGCGCTGATAACTGAACGGATTGGGGTGCCGAGTAAGGCAACAACCAATGCGATCAGCTCCGGTTTGCCTGGCAGTTTCGCCAAATCGCCGACCTGATCGGCGCCGAGCCAGTTACCATCCGCAGTAATAGCCCCGACGAATTCTAGGGTCGGATTGGTTTTAGCAAAATTCGCTAAACTAGCCGCAGCTGCCACTTCGTCGCTGTCGTTAAATGCATACGCGAGCATTCCCTCTAGGGGGCCGACATCAACTGACTTAAAGCGATCCAGTTGGGACAAAGCTTTGATTACTAAACGGTTTTTTACTACCTTAATAACCGTACCGTTTTCTCTGGCCTCACGACGAAGAGATTGCAAGCTTTTAACAGGAGTTCCCTGATACTTGACGATAACGGTCATCTTAGATGAACTGAGCAGTTCGCCAATACTTGAGACGACTTGCTCCTTCTTTTCCTTAGTTAAAGGCATAGTGATTACGCTTTCCTTATTTAGTTGATTTTATTATTCCGGGCTATCGACCATATTTTGTTAGCTCGAAAAATTTAACCGTTGTTGCCGAAGAAGTGCTCATCTAACTATCTAAAGCAGAGATGAGGACTTCTTTAAGAGTTGAACTAGACCTCGGCGACATTATCAAGGAAAATTTCCCGTCGCTGTCTTCAGGCAACTTAAAACCAATTCTAACAGAATGATGTGTAAATGCAATATTTTTAACTTTTTTAAGTAGCTGAAAATAGCGTTAAAACAAATCTATATTACGATTGACAACAGTAGTAATTACGAGTAATCTTAATTTCGGTTTTAAAAAATGACTTTAGAAAAATTTGATACAAGAGAGTTGGAGGTTGAGCCATCTCCAGAGATAATTTGCGTTCGCGGCTATGTCCGCGATAATTCTGAGGTTTATAAGGATCGTTTTCCTAAAGGATACATTAAACGCAGACCAGACGATTCGATTGATCCGAAAGGTCTTGAAATATTTAGGGATCAAAAGGCCTTACGCATCATTGGCGAGCATGTCGTAGAACTATATGGCTCATCGAAGCGTAGCGAAGTATATTTGCCCGCTGGCGATCAGGTACTTAATGCTACACATAACGGCCTACGATTCCATTTTCCTCGGATTAAGGCTGTTCTAGAGGGTAAGGATCCTGACGATTTCTGGCTTCCGCCGATAGATTTTGATAGCCCTGATCGATACGTTACTTACGCCCGCGGGGCTAGGAATTGTGAGCATTTATATGCTGAATCGGTTTTTTTGCCGGGTCGAAAAACTTATACCGGCATTTCCTGCGTTTATGACTTTAGCCGTTCATTTCCTACCGACGAAATACCCACCATTGGCATCAGCGGCATTACCTACGTCCATGACCCAGCACTTCGAGATATTTAGGGCCTAGGCTGCTTTTTCCCAGTTTTTCGAATTACCTGTTTGGAGGATAGTTGGTTGAGCTTAAATTGACTATAGCGTTCGGCTGCCAAGCGAGATAGCTCAGGATCCTCATCACGGTTAACGAAGATCATGGCCTCGTAGATTATGGGGTGGTATTTGGATAGTTCTTCGTGCATTGATTGAATTAACTTGCGGTATCCGGGGTGTCCTTGAGGGGTGGTTCTAAGCTCGTGCAGATGAAAAGCTTCGCGGGCGTTATAGGTCATTTTCCAGCGCATGCGGTGGCCTAGCAATGTAGCATACTGGGCTTCCAGCTGGAATCCGGCGGCAGTTAGCTTGCTGTAAAGTTTAAGAGACAGATCAAAAGCGTTTTCATAAATTTCGCTTAGGCCGGCTTTTTCGATTAATTCCGGTATGTCATAACCATATCTGGGGGTCAGCTCCTGCCAAGCTAAATCATCTACCATACGGTGCCTTTGCAAATCCCGAAATATACCGTAATCGCAGACAATGTCCCAGCTATAATGGGCTTTTTCGAGTGCCCGGCCCGGCCGCTGCCGGCGGTTTAGCCTTTCGCCAAAATAGCTTTGCATGACTTTAACTTTATCTTCATAGCTTAGGCTATCGACAATTTTGCGGATCTCGGTGAGCGGTAAATCACTGTGCTCATAGAGCATGTCAGCTACTAGGTCGAGCTCGTTATGCGGCCAGATGTCGACTAGTGTAGCTTTGGCTTCAGAACTTTGTGCAAGCTTTTGTCCGAGCAAGTCCTTTGACAGATCTTTCATGGCATGGGCGGTGTTTGCTCGGTAAGCCACCATGGCCCCGCCTCGGTCAGGCCTATCCGCTCGCTCTAGAAACATTGGTATAACCTTTCTAGCCTGCTTTAGTATTGCCTGGCCGGCTTTTCTTGCTTCAATAGTGTCATCTGCGAGCAGGTGCATAATGAGCGATTCCACTGCCTGACCAGAAGCGTATATCCCCACTGTAGAAGTGGTTGCTACCGGGAGCATCGGCCTGGCGACGTCGCAGGCCTGGGCTTTGATTGAAGCGCGAAATGCGGCGTCGCGCTCCTTAGGCGGAACGCTGCTAACAGCCTCAATATAACTACTCATCTTATGCACTAAGGAAGAGTACAGATCAAATATTTGATCCATCGTTTGTTTAAAGACTTTTTTAGACTGCGCATCTAAGCTGTCCGGAGTCATGTAGCGGTAGTTGCCCTGAGCGTCCTTTTTGTCGTAGTAAATATAGCGCGTCGATTGCTCGAGGTATGCCGCCAACCTTCCCCATTCCAGTTTCTTAGTTAGCAGGTTAGAGGCTTGTTCAACGACTAGATGTATTCCGGCTAGCTGCTGCACCGAATCATCTCCATAAGCAGTTATAACTCGCTTTAATAAATCGGCATCCTGGCCGTTGTTCTTGGCAAATTCATCAAGCAGAATAACGCGCATGTCGTCGCCCCGACGGCTTAATCTGGCCATTGCAGCAGCAATTGTCGCAGGCGCAAAGTAATCGTAAAAGGCGTAAATATTCCCTTTTTGGTCAGTTACCGCTAAATCAAGAACTTTATTGCCACTTTCAGTAACCCGGTAATTACCATCTTCTTTAACGATTAGCGGTTCATTTGCCTCAGTGGATATTTGTGGAGAAGCGGACTCTAATCGTGCGGTGTCAGCAGCGCTGTAAGATTTAGGTTGCGCGAGGTCCGAATTGTGATCTGCTAAAGTACGAGCCACATGCGGCCAAATTCGGTTTGCAACTTCCTCCTCCGATCCGGTAGCTACAACTATTGGATACCCACGCTGATTGGCCTCCCATAGATAGCCGGCTCTAACCCGCTCTAAAAATTCTGAATCCAGATGGTCAAAACGCTCGCCCTGATTGCGCGCCCCGGCATGCTTAATTAAGTCTTGCACCGGAGCGTCCATTACAATAGTCAAGTCCGGCTCCATGCCATTTACCGCAAATTCAATTATTCGGTTAATTGCCTCGTAATTTTTAACATCTCCGCGTCCATAGTATTGGACCGTTAGGGTGGTTAAATAATTGCGATCAACAACGCAAGTTACTCCTTGGTCTAAACTTTTAGCGATTACTTGGAGAGACTGGGAACGAGCTGCGTTGTACAGAAGTACTTCGGTTACGGTATTCATAGGATAGGTCGGATCTTGAGTCAGATGCCTAATCGTGCGAGCCGTTAAGTCGCTCTGCGAATCCGGTTCACGCAAAGTACGAATTGGTAAGCCGGCGGCTTGTAACCGTCGCGAGAGTTCCAGTACTTGAGTTGTTTTTCCGACTCCCCCGGGGCCCTCAATAACTATGTACTTGCCTCTATTCATAGGCCATGCCATCAATTGCTTTGGGTAAACTACGATTATCTTTGTAGGCTTTCGGGAGCATCATGTCCGGAGCCCAGGTTTGAATAATGGTCTCGATATCGGTTCCCTGTTGGTATTTACCGCTAAAGCCGCTATCTCTGCCTTCGCCGTAGCTACCTTCTACCGGACCAGTGTGGTGAAAGACGGCCTGCGCGATCCTTTCTCCTACTGGTAAAAGTACCGTTTCGTGTTGATTTAAGTTGTATATCTCTAAGGTCAGGCGATTAATGTAACCTGGATCTACCCAACCGGCATCAAAACAAACAGCCACACCGTTGCGTCCCCAACTAGAGCGACTTTTAAGCTCGTATGCTCCTGGTGGTAAGATGCCGAAGAATTCATGCGTGTGAGCTAGAATACGTTCACCCGGCTTCAAGCTTATTACAGGGTGATCAGGCGGTATGTTCTTGAGGGGTAAGAAACTGTTCAGCTTGCACCATTCTAGGTGTGGCATGGCTTTATATGGGCCGTCAAAATACCGTTCTACATCTTCTTTGTCGAAGGGATTATAAATGGCCCGCTGATTCATGCGCTCTATTCGGTAAAAGTAATGCCCAAGCGTAACGTCCATGCTGGCATGGGCAACATGTTTGGGATTAAACGGGACACAGAGAATATGCCCACCCTTGATTGCCTCGCGAATTTCGGTGTTACTATAAACTCCCAAAGGCGTATGCCCTCACGTATTTATATCTTTATTCTATTTTACATATTTTCTTGCACAATTAGCAAATATAAATAAAGTTCTAAAGGTTCTAATAATTAAGTACAATGGTATTAACTAATAAGCATGAAATCTAAAAACTCAGCATCCCGAACAAATCTTGTTGTGTTGTTTATTACCCTGATTGTTGGGCTGTACGGACTATTTATTATCGCAAGTACCTTGTTCGATCAATTTAGGGTGCATCGCCTAAAGCTATTAAATAGCTTTACTATTGACGTCCATTTACTGTTGGGACTTGGCTTTGTCTATTTAAGTCTTCTGCTGTATAGACGTAAGCGAACGGCCTTAGTTTTAGCTGCAGCTGCTTTTACATTTCTTCTTGGCGAGGGTACGGCCGAATACCTCGACCACTTGCATGTCGGACGGGTATCTTTAGTAATCCTATTCCGTTATGTATTTTTGCCAGTCGTCATTTTAGTAGCCCTAATGGTATCCCGAAATGACTTTCGGGTTAAAAGCGATATTCGCGCCTTTCGGGGTTCTCTGATCTTAGCATTATCCGTTTTAGTTATTACGCTAGCCTATGGCGTAAGTGGCTTTTTGCTAATGGATGAGACGGATTTTCATGTTGAAATCAACTTCCCTAGTGCAATTCACCATACTATTGATCAGTTTGATCTCACCACTAATCATCCCCTTCATCCCTATACCAAGCGCGCTAAGCTGTTTATGGACTCCTTGTCTTTTGTTAGTACCGCATCGGTCGCCTATCTCGTAATCTCATTGGTGCAGCCGGTGCGAGCTCGTTTTATCGACCAAAGCGAACAGCGTAAACGTATTAAGGCTCTTATGGATGAGTACGGAGCTCCAAGTGAGGATTTCTTTAAGCTGTGGCCTCATGATAAACAATATTTCTTTAATCAACGGGGCGACGCCGCACTGGCCTATTACACTAAACGTGGCGTAGCGCTTGTCTTAGCTGATCCGGTTGGTAGGCAGCAATCTTTTAAAAAACTTCTTAGAGAGTTTTCGGAGCTTTGCTGGGCTAATGATTGGCAGCCAGCGCTGGTTCACGTTGATGCAAAATACCAAGCAATTTATGATTCTGCAGGTTACCAGCTGCAATTAATAGGCCAAGAGGCTTACGTTGACGTAAATCACTTCTGTGAAGTCACGGCCGTTAACAAGTACTTTCGTAATATTAGAAACCGCTTCGAAAAAGAAAACTTTAGCTTTGAGCTTCTCGTTCCTCCACATCACGATGCGGTCGTGGATCGTCTCAGGAAAATATCCGATGACTGGTTAAGCAAACCAGGACGAACCGAGCGTGGCTTTGTGATGGGCTATTTCAATGAGGAATATATTCAGCAATGTAGTGTTGCCGTAGTGCGTGATGCCGCCCAAACCATTCAGGCATTCTTAAATATCGTGCCGTCTAACAGTTTTAGTCCTATTGAAGTGACTTATGACATGTTACGCGCCTCAGCTTCTGCGCCGCCAAATTGTAATGACTTTTTGCTCTACGGTTTGTTATTTAAGCTCAGGGAGAATAATCAATCTAGTTTAAGCCTAGGCTTGTCGCCACTGGTTGGCTTAGACTTGCCACAGACAGAAGAGAACTTGGTCTCTAGCGTACTGCGCTTTGCCTATGTTAACGGTGACCGGATCTACTCTTTTAGCGGCTTACATCGCTTTAAATCTAAGTATGAACCGAGATGGGAAGATCGCTATCTAGGGTATCGAGGTGGCGTGCGAGGCTTTACGAAAATGCTTAATGCTTTGTTACTAGCGATGCGATTGCCTAAAAGCGCGCGCTTAAAGCGCTAACTTTAAAGACGGTCCCATAGATGTCGACAAGTGCATATTGATGATGTAGGCACCCTTCACGCTGGCCGGCTTATTTGACTGCACGCTAGAGATTACGGCGTTTAAGTTTTCAATTAAGGCCTCAGGCTTAAAACTGACTTTTCCGACTGGAATATGCAGATTGCTGCCACTATCGACGCGGTATTCAACTTTACCGGACTTCGCTTCTTTAATAGCTTGTGCAATATCGTTCGTTACGGTACCGCTCTTGGGGTTCGGCATCAAGCCGCGAGGACCTAGCACGCGCGCATACTTCCCTAACTTAGCCATTTGAGAGGGAGTCGAGATCAAGACATCAAAACTAAAGCTACCGGATTCTAACTCAGAAATTACATTGCTTTCACCAACTAGATCTGCCCCAGCAGCCTTAGCTGTCTCAGCCTCATCTCCGCTGACAAAAACAGCTACTCTTAATGTCCTTCCGCTCCCTGCAGGCAGCAGTACGGTGTCGCGGATATTTTCATCAGCCTGTCTTGGATCGACTCCTAGCTTCATATGTAGTTCAACAGTCGCATCGAATTTAACCGGATTTGTTTTTCCGATTAATCGTGCCGCTTCTTCGAGCGTGTATTTCTTATCTTGATCAATGAGAGCATAGACATTTTTATAAGCCTTGGCACGTCTATCTAAACGGCTAACTACTCGGTGACTAGTCTTAGGCTGTTCCTTTTTCTCCTCAGCCGATGCTTTTACACTAAGCTTGCGTTCTTCTTTGGCCTGTTTCTCTTCCGCCTCAGTTATTGCCTTAAGACTGCGTTTACCAGCCTTGGCAGTACTGACTTTCGCGTCTTTAACGGGTTTAGCCGTAGTGGGCTCGATAACTGCCTCTTTGGCAGTATCTACTTGGGGTCTTTTCTTAGTCGGCATATATTATCAAATCCTTTCGTGGTAATAACGGCATATTTAGGGGCCTCCCACTAATTATTAATTAACTAAACTTGAAAAAATTATTTCTCGATTTCAACGCCCATGCTGCGAGCGGTTCCGGCTACCATCTTTTTCACGGCCTCTAGATCATCGGTGTTCATGTCTTTAGCCTTATCTTCAGCAATTGCGGCTAAGTCGGCTTGGCTAAGCTTCTTAGAAATCTTTTCGCTGTTCGGTTTCCCGGATCCCTTGGTAATCTTAAGGGCTGCCCGGATGCGATCATCGGTTGGTGTCGTTACGTACCTAAAGTTCATACTGCGGTCTTCATAAATCACAATATGCACGGTTAGCTCAGCGCCGTTTAAATCTTTGGTTTGTTCATTAAATGGATTAATGAAATCCATCATGTTTACGCCGTATTGTCCGAGCGTACTACCAACTGGCGGTGCAGGATTGGCCTGCCCGGCACGAATTTTTAGTTTTAGATTTGCCTTAATGGCTTTACTAGCCATGATATCTCCTTAATTTTGAGCACGTAACAGATTGCTATTTTAGCAATTTAGGAGTTGTTTGACAACTCGCTATACGCGTTTGACCTGCAGACTATCTAATTCGACGGGTGTTTCGCGTCCAAACATGTTGACTAACACCTTGAGTTTGCCCTTTTGCTCGTCAATTTCGTTAATAGCGCCGTCGAAACTTTTAAAGGGTCCGTCAATAATGTTAACCACGTCACCGATATTGTAATCAATCTTGTGCTTAGGTTGATCTAGGCCCATGCGTTTTTGTATTTTTTCAATTTCATCTTGCTCAATTGGTGTCGGGTCGGTGCCGCTGCCAACAAAACCGGTTACGCTTGGCGTATTTCTAACGATGTACCAGGCATCTTCGCTAAGCTTCATTTGAACAAGGACGTAACCTTGGAAAATTCGCTTTTCAACTACTCTACGTTTGCCGTTCTTGATTTCAATCATCTTTTCTTTAGGTACTAAGACTTCGAAAATCTTATCGCCCATATCCAGACTTTCGGCACGTTGACGGATACTTTCAGCGACTTTCTCCTCGTATCCGCTGTAAGTGTGAATCGCATACCAGCGTTTGCTGGTGTCGTAGCGTTTGTTTGTAGTTAATGCTGCCATATCTTATCCTTCTCCTTAATGAATAGACTCGTCTTAATGCCCTAATATAATAATTCTAAATAAGCGTGTTAAACCGTAATCCAATGATGCGACTACCGCGCCGATAATTATTGCAAAACCAATAACCGCTACTGTTAAACGATAAGTCTCGCGTCTTGACGGCCAAGTCACTAGCTTGATCTCTTTCCAGCTATTGCGTAGATAAGCCGGAACAATAATCCGTCCAATGAAACGCAAAACCTTGGCAATTATCCGAAATGCTTTGTACTGATTAAGAAATTTGCCTAGTTTTTGGAAGGGTATTTTAATACTGCCGAAAACTACACTTCGGCGGGACTTTTTTTTCGGCTTTACTGTTTTAGCCGTCTCAGATTTTTCTCTGATCGTTTGCGCCGGTCGTAATTTGCGTTTAGGGCCGTCTGCCATAATTGTTTTTCTCCATCTAAAAAGCCTACAATTACGTTAACTGTAGGCCACTAATGTCAAGTTTAGCATTGTGATCCATTAGGAGCAATAGGGTGTTGGATTAGATATCTCTCTAGCCTATACTTTATAGATAATGCTTAAGTTAAGCGGATCACAAACATTAGGTCAATTTTAATATGCTGCTGAGCGTCCTACTACTATTAGTCGTCGGTTTGTTTGAAGTATACCTAGGAACTAAGAGATTATGGTCCAAACGTAAACTTCTGAGCGCCATTTTCTCTTTAGTGACCATTATAGTCAGCCTATACCTATTACTAATTAGCGTTGTTAAACAACAGTTTTTTATCGTTCTCTTGGTCTTTATTGCTCTTTATCAGCTGTTTAATTTATATAGATTAGCCAAGAGCCAAATTAATCAAGAACATTTGCGCCGGATTACTCTGCGCAGCGGTTTTAGGTTGTGGTTGGTTCAATTATTGGTCGCTGCTTTGGGGCTGTTTATCTACTACTATGAACCGACATTCGATATTGAGCTTGCTCTAGCGGTGTTTAGTTATGTTTTTGGCTTAAGCTTACTGGCCTCAACTTGGCGCAGCAAAAACGTTACTCAAGCAGTCGGAAATAACAGTAAGCTATTGCCAAGCAATGATCTCCCGACTCTTACGGTAGCGATACCAGCGCGCGATGAATCGGACTCGCTTCTAAATTGTCTAGGGTCGATCTTGAAAAACGATTATCCGAAATTGGAGGTATTTGTTCTAGACGATAGTTCAACGGATCGCAGGACGCCGGAAATTATTCGTTCGTTTGCTCATGACGGCGTGGAATTCATCCCGGGGAAGGAGTTTAACGAGGAGTGGTTGGCTAAAAACTGGGCTTACCAGCAGCTACTTGAGGCTGCCAACGGAGAAATAATTTTGTTTTGTGGAGCCGATGTGCACTTTAGCGAAGACTCGCTGCGCTTCCTTGTCTCTTCGTTAGTCAGCAGAGATAAACAAATGCTTTCGATTTTACCGAATAATGAACTCTCAAGCTCAATTTGGCGACGTTTTTATCAACCCTTAAGGTATGCTTGGGAGATTAGTATCCCACGTCGAGCCCTTCACCGTCCTCCTGTTTTATCTACCTGTTGGGTCGCCAGACGCGAATTTTTAAATAATAGCGGCGGCTTTAAGGCTGTCAGCAGGCGCATATCTCCAGAGAGTTATTTTGCTAAGCAAGCCCTAAAGTCTGACGGCTATAGCTTCTTCCACTACGAAGGGGTCTTGAGCCAGAAATATAGTAGTGCGCAATTCGAGACGTCGGTTCGCTTGCGCTATCCTCAATTAAGGCGTCAGGTTGAGTCGGTGATGCTGGCTGCTCTAGTTGAGCTACTCGGCGGGTTAGCGTCATTGGTCCTCATTATATTAGCTATCCTCAGTCTTAATTGGCTTGTTCTATTCCTTGCTTTATTTGCTTACTTCTTTATTGGAGTAGCCTTTTGTATGCTTTTGAATCTAACTTATGGGAAAAAACTACTGAGCGGCATATTGCTCTGGCCCTTGTATCTAGTCCTAGATATTTACTTGATGCATCTTTCTATGTGGCGCTATGAGCTGGGAGTCGTTCTGTGGAAGGGGCGCAGCATTACTCCTTCGGTAATGAATCACGAGCCGCAGCCTAATGCTTAGAATCGTCAGTTTGGGTCATGTTTGGGAAAGTGACGCTAAAAGTTGAGCCCTTGTTAAGCTCGCTTTTAAAGCTAATCTCAGCGCCAACTAATTTTGCTAACTTCATCGTTACGTATAGTCCTAGACCGGTGCCGTTTATGGCTCGGGCCCGAACATCATCGGAACGGAAGAATTTATCAAAAATACGCTCCTGATCAGATTTGGTAATGCCAATACCGGTGTCACTGACGCTAATTTCAACGTTCATATGCCGCTGGTAAGCACTAAGCGTAATTTGCCCTTTAGGAGTGTATTTAATGGCGTTTGTAATTAGGTTCTGCATAATCTCACGAACGTAGAGCTTAGAGGATCTCAAAAGCTCTAATTTCGGATCAATCTCGGTCTTAATTTGTAGACCATGATCGGTAGCTTCTGGAAGATAATTGCTCGCTAGTTCAAGGACTAGGTCGTGGACGTTGATTGGCTCAACCTCGACTGTCAATTTACCGCGCTCAGCGCGACTGAGAGTCGCAAGATCGTTAATCATGTCGGCTAAAAATAGAACTTGATCATGTGCAGCCTTGAGCGCTGATTTAATTTTTTCCATATCGCCGCTCTTTTCAAAAATAAGTTGAGCGTTAGATATGTTTCCTTCAGCGATTGTAATTGGCGTACGCAGCTCATGGGAAACAACGCTAATAAATTCATCACGTTCTTCTTCTAACGATTTTTCAGCCGTAATATCTCGTAACAATAGCACGTAACCGGCTGTTTCTTTGCCGGCATCATTAAACCCTAAATGCACCGGGGCGATACTCAGGTACAGATCAGACACGCTACCGTCACTATAGGATAAGCGTAGGTCACGGTTAGTTGTTGGGGCGGTTGCCTCGCGAACCAGCTTGACGATGTCCACGGTATGGTAGTTCTGGTCTACCGGTTTTAATATATCCTTTAGATTGTCGCCTTCTTTTAGGTTATTGCGATCTAAAATGTTAAGTGCCGCACCATTAAAAAGAACCACCTTAATGTTTTTGTCTACCGCAATTACGCCATCGGCCATACTATTAACCAGGCTGGTCAGCCTGTTAAAGGCCATAGACTCGAGGTTTTTATTCTTTGGAGTTGGTATTAATTTATGTACATCCATTAAAACGCTTAACCTTAAGCTATTGTAGCGAAGTAATTAACATTTAACTATCCCTCAAGCATGATTATTCTTGGATTGTACTTTTTAATCTCACGCTTCAGCTGTTGTGCGTTCGGGGATATCTGGTTAAGTAACTCCCAAAACTGCGGTCCATGGTTTAGTTGCTTGGTATGAGCCAGCTCATGGCAAATTACGTAATCTAATAGCTCATCAGGTAATTGGGTGAGGAACAGATTCAGGACTATTTTATGGTCTTTATCGCAGCTGCCCCAACGCCGGGAGAGTTGTTTTATTTTAAGCTCGCTATAGGGCAAATTGAATTGTCTGGAAAGAGAGTCTATGCGTGACGGTAAGATATCTTCGGCTTGGGAGCGGAGGGCTTTAATTACTGCCTGATGTGCTTTTTGCTGGACGGCGGGGTGGTCAATGCATAATTTATCCGGGTAAGCGACAATGATCTGGTCGCCTTGAAACCTACGGCTTGGCTTTAGTAAATCTGAAGATTGAACGAAGTTCAACTGATGCCCGCTGCTAATTTTTTGGTTTTGCAAAAAAAGCAGCTCCAGAGGCTGCTTGTTTTTTATCCAAGTCGCTTTAGACTGAGCAAAATTTAAGCCTGCTTGGTAAGGCGCCCAATAAGGAATTGATACTCGAACATTGCCTTGTGGAGATAAACTAAGAGTAATTTGGCGGCTGGAGCGCCGTTTGGAAACACTGACCGTCCCGATAGATTCTAATTTAAAGATTTTTGTGGCCATCTTTTATTCAACTATCGCACAATACCAGAAACCGTGAAAGTTAGTTAAATTTAACGAATGACAATATTACGCCTACGGTTAAGATCGACACGGCCGGCACTTGGGTCAGGAATAAGATTAACTAGTCCCGGCTTGGCTAGGCCGCTGCTTAAGTCATCAATATGCTGCAGCATGTTCATGTCGTTTAATTTTTTTAGGATAGCCGAAAGCTGCGTGTTAAATACGTGCTTGCCGCTGACAACTACATAATCTTCAGCGTTCGTAGGATTCTGCATATTGCCTATGATGGCATCAAAAGTCTTGCGATCCATAGATTCTGAATAGCGGTCATCGGACTTGCGACGATCGCGGCGCTGAGTTCTAAGGTAAGCCGATTCCGAATCTATCTGCAGCCAAATAACCAGAGGCTGGCACTTATACTTCCTGGCGAGATTGCGTAAGGACTGTCTTTGGGCGGCTCTTGATACGCTTGTGTCATAAATTACGCTCATTCCGGCGCCTAAAAACTCCTGAGTCATATATTCCATCAGGTTCGTTACAGCCTCATTTTCGCTCCGGTCGTAGCGCGGCGCACTAAAGAGGTCATGGCGTATTCTCTCACCTTGTACGTGAGCCGCGGATAAACTGGCGGCCAACTGTCTGGCGACATAGCTTTTTCCAGCTCCTGGATAGCCGTAAAGCATAATTAAAAGCGGCTGAGAAGGAACAATCTTATTCATTACTGTTTAGATATACCAGATTTGACCTATTAATAAAAGCATAAGCATAGATAAAAACGTTGTTTTAATATTTAACTTATTGCCAATCTTAATTTATAGTATTAACTCGAGTGCACAAAGGGGTGTACGTTAATGGTAAGCGGCAGCTCTCCAAAAGCTGTGCTGTCGGTTCGAGTCCGACCACCCCTGCCATTTTGATTATTAAGAATATTTAAGGTCTATTCTAACTTTTGCCTAGCCAATTCATAAACGTTTAGCACTTTCACTTAATGTATTGACAGAAAGTATGAGTGAATTTAATATTATGCTTAAGGTAAAAAATAAATGTGCGGAGGTGTTGTGAAAAACTTTATCAGTATAGCCTTTTCAGCCATTGTTATGGTTGTATTAGTCTTAGTGCCAGGATCTGTGGCTTTTGCTAGTCTTACGCCAACATTTAATCAGACAATTAACGCGGGGTCATTAACCGCCAGTATTAATCAGTCTGGCGACACAACACCGGTTAGCAATCCTACGGTATCTTTTCCGGCCCAAAACTATAGTTTCTCTTGCAGCACTAGTACGGCAGCCTTAGGTGATTCGAATGACTTGATTAATGTTACTAACCTAGCCTCTGGAATTAATACTTGGAATATTGCCTTGGCGGCAACTGGTGGAACTTCCGCAACATGGACTGGAACAGTTCACTCGACTGATACCTATGCCTATAACAATACCGCCGGTTCGGGATGTACTTACGGAGATCTAACAGTCAATCCGTCAGTCGGTACTATTACCATGGATTGTAATAGTTCATGTTCTGCAAATAATTCGACCGTTTCTTTAGGAGCCTCAGCTCCCTTTAATGGCACTACTACGCCTAGCGTAACTTTGATGAGCGATACTGCCGGGACGGCCTGGGAAGGCTATGTTACAGGCATTAATTTGAGCCAAACCATTCCAGCTTTGACTCCGAGCGACAGCTATACTTTGCCAATGACAATTACTTTGTCACACACCTAAAATAGGGGTGTTTAGCGGAAAAATTAGCCTAATAGAGGCAGATACTGTATAAATTCTAATAAGATGAAAAAGAAGCTTACACTAGTTGTGTTGAGTTTAGCACTTGTGCCAAGCTTCTTTTTATTTGCAAGCGCTTCAGCAATTAATTATGGCGGAATTGGCGGTAGGCCAGTCTATACCAACCCGTCTAATCCTCGCACTCAGTCAATCTTTATCTTTACATTGAAACCCGGTCAATCAGGAAGTAATGCCGTCGAAGTTCAAAACGATACTAATCAAACCCAGACTATCGCTATCGATGCAGTAGATTCTGAACTCGCCACTGGCGGCCAGTTTACGTGCAAGCAAGCTGTTGAGCCGAAAACTAGCGTCGGAGCATGGATTAATCTTCAGTCTTCTTCCGTTACGGTGCCGGCTAATTCCAATCAGGACGTTCCTTTTACGGTGACGGTCCCAAATTCGAATACGGTTAGCGTTGGAGAACACGACGGTTGTATAACTCTACAGGCTTCATCGCAGACTGCCGCTCCTTCAAATAAAAACGGTATTGTCTTAAGTTTTCGGACGGCTATTAGGGTGGTCGTTACAATCCCGGGTAAGCTAGTTAAAAAACTCGCTTTAACTTCCGTGAAAGTAGCCAGCGGCAGTAGTGGCAGCTATCTTGTTACGCCAGCCATTAATAATGACGGTAACGTCTCATTGGATGCAAAGTTACGCCTACAGTTAGTATCCTTTTACGGCGCTTCTTCGCAAACCGTAAATGAAGGCACGATGCCTGTCTTGCCTCAGAGTAGCATGGTTTCCAGTTACGATCTCAGCCATCCGTTTTGGGGAGGCTTCTATGTAGCTAGGGCGACAGTCTCGTTTAACGACAATCCAAATACTGGACTTGGGCTTCAAGATAATTCGAACCAGAAAGTCTTAGTTATGAACTCCTCGGTATTTTTTGCGACGCCTAAGCCGCTGGCCGCGGTTATTGAGCTGATAGTTCTAATTATTGTCGTAGGGGCAATTTACTGGCTGGTACGAACACGGAAATGGAATCGAATGGTCACTACTAAATGGGAAAATTATTCTGTCAAACACGGGGATACACTTGAAAGCCTTGCTGAGAAGACTGGGGTCTCATGGAAAAAACTGGCAGCCTCCAATAAGATAAAAGCCCCCTACACTTTATCTGATAAGCAAACAATTAAATTACCGCCTAAGCATAAGGACTAAACTCTTATGCTGCTATTAAGCCGCAGCAAATACATTGCGCCGGTCGCTATTTTAGTGCTGATGATCTGCGGCATATTTGTTCCTAGTAAGACCTATGCGGCAACGACTCTAGCGGAAAGTAACTATAGTACTTCTGGCTCTGTAAGTTTTTCTACCGCTGCAACAGCCGGTGATTTACTGGTGGCGATTTGCTCAAGTAACGGCGCATATACACTTACCGCTCCGAGCGGATTTTCGACAGCCATCAATGAGGCGTCTGATCCGTCTCAGGCTATTTTCTATAAAGTAGCCGCTGGAGGTGAGACGACTATTAGTTGCACCTATAGCGGCGGCACTGATGCAATACAGATTATCGAGTTTAGCGGCATAGAGAATGTCAGTCCTCTCGACGTCGTTAATACCGTAACTTCATCAGGATCTTCTAGTATAGCTTCTTCGGGTAGCTTAACTAACAATAATTATAACGATCTATTGATAGCTGGAATTACCTCCGATACTAACACTTCCCCTTCCGGTTGGACGAACTCATTTACGCAAATGATCTCAACATCTTCTGGCGGTAAACCGTCCACGCGAATGGCCTTTGGTAGTGCCTATTTTACGGTTAACAGCCCTAGCAGTTACTCTACTAGCGCTACGGTAGCTAGCGGATACAACTGGCGTGGTCAAATCGCAGCATTTAAGATTGCTCCTAGCCCGGTATTCAGCGGAGATATAGTAAACTCCTCAGGCACTTCAATAACTAGCCCGACAGTATCCCTGACAGCCCTTAATCAGTCTTTTAGTTGCCAGACGGCTACTGGAGTTTTAGGGACTAGTTCACAGCAGATTCGTATTACCAATACAGAGCCAAGCGATAATCTTGGATGGAATCTCACAATCGCAGCCTCATCTTCATCATGGTCTGACGGAAGCGGCCAAAACTATGCCTATAATAATGCATCAGGATCTCCCGCCGGCTGTACGGCTGGGCAGTTAACTATCTCTCCTGCATCTCAAGTCATAACTCCTGAGACTAGCCCAGAGTATGGCTGCACAAATACTGGGCTAAGCGCTGGAGCGGACAGTGCCATGACCGGAACTACTCCAGTCACAATTACGAGTGCTAGTTCTTCGGCTAGCTATTATTGCTATTGGGACATAACTAATATCGGTTTAAGCCAGGCCGTTCCGTCAATGCAGCCAGCAGGCTCCTATAGTCTTTCGCTTACTCTAACCTTGACTGCCCTATGAGTAAAAAGAAGCTATATTGGACTGGATTTGTCTTGCTGTTACTTTACAGCTTAACTCCCTTACGCGCATCTGCCTTGCAGGACAATTTTACGCAACAAATCCTGCCCTTAAACTGCATTTTTACGATATTAAATAATGGTACTAAGCAGATTATCTACATAACACCCCAAGCTTGCGGCATGCCGGTTCAATCCAAGCAACTTGTGCCCGGATCGAAATCTCAGGCTTCTAGCCACCTTAGTTTAGTTGTCTCTAAACCAGCTCATTTCGTTATTTCACCATATGATGACCTTGAAAACGTTTCTGGAGTAAACTACGCGGCTCCAGTTACTTCAACCAACAGCGCTGCACCATTACCTATTCCGACTCTTCCCTTACTGAAGTTTCCTCTAAACCTGTCCCCGCTTGCTAATCAGAATATAATTCAGAGTTTTAGTATCACTATGCCGCTAAATGAGGTCTACACTTTTCCGGTAATTTCATACGCCGCCAATTCATCTGAAGCGACCACCAGTTATCGAACACTGACAATTTCGTCGATTACCGACTCTAACAAAGATCCTTCCGCACACTTAATAGTATCAACTCAATCTGGTGACATTTCGCTAGAATTGCGTCTTGGCCAAACTGCGCTTTTAGAGTTATCGCATAATAATTCTATTAATGTCGGAATTACCCTAAATAATCTAAATTCAAGGTTGGCCTCATTAACAATCTGGCAGATTCAACCATCCAATAACCTAGCTGCCTTAAGTAGAATACCATCAACTAATGCCACAAACCTGATTTTAGTCTTATCCGGTATTTTGAGCGTCGCTTTAATTTGGCTGGTACAAAAACGCATTAAAATTAAAGCCAAGTAGTCAACTGAAACCGGGACGATACTAATCGCCTAACTCCGGATGCGTTTGATTAATCAGATCTATAATTAGTGCTGCTGTCCAGGAAAAATTCACCACTCCGGCAGGTTCACCGCTTAACGGGTTAAAGTATTCATAAAACCCCTTGTCTTTAACCAAAAGTACCGATTTGTTGCTGAGCTCTAAAGCCTCTTTCTCGAATCCGTAGCGTTTCAAGCCGTCTATTATGAGCCAGTTAATATTGATCCAGCTCGGTCCCTGCCAATAGCGTCTCGGCTTAAACCACGGAGATGAGATCGGCACGCTAGGCAAAGGATAGGTAGTGTTAAAGTCGCTCTTGCTCTTTATTCTTTGTAGAAGCTCCTTGGCTCTAGAATCGCTAATAATTCCCGAGTATAGAGGTAATAATGAGCCGATCGAGTCTTCTTTGAGGAAGTTGCCGTACTTTTGGTTGCGCGAGAAATATTTTTTATCTTCACTGTCCCAAAGTTTATTAAAACTAGCCTCCGACATAGCGATATTGCTTAAAAGATCTTCAGGAAGTTTCTGATTTATAGAGGCCGCAATTTCTTTGAGTAAGCTATTGGCTCGGATAAAGATTGAATTATATGCAATATCTTCAATTGCAAAAGTTGAATTGGGCATAATTTTAGTTGAGTCGTATTTTTTCTTGCGAATTTTCCTAAGTGCATCGTAGAGTCTTAATGCCTCATAGGTAGTACTTCGTTCGCTCGGATCAACATATCTTGCGTCAAAACGAATTTTATCGGCTACTTTATCTATCTTGAGCCAGGTAATCATATTAATCCACCAGGGTGCATGATGGTGCCTTAGCGACGCTAGCCACGGCGGAGTATTGTCCAATCCGGTTTCCCAAGGATGAATTAGGGTTATTAGGCCTGTTTTTTCCGGATTACGCTCAGCGTATAGCCAGCGGTGGTATGCAATGAGATTGTCTAGTTTCTGCTCGTACCACTTGTGGCGCTCAATATCAGTTAATTTATTGCCAATGCGTACTATGGCCTCCGCGAACATTGGCGGTTGAGTTATGCCACTCGTAGCAATTGAGCGTTTTGATAAAGGAGATATTTTACTGCGCCAGATATGACGGTCCCACCAATACTTTGGCAGCGGATTGAATATGATATGTGGAATCATTCCGTTGGACCATTGCGTCTTCAAATAGGAGTCTATTTGCAGTTGTGCCTTTTTTACGTCATAGTGACTCAAGCCAATGGCTGCAAAACAGCTATCCCATAGAACTCGATGCGGATAAAGTCCTTGAGCCGGTATAACTAAGTTCTCAATACTGTTGAGATCCAGCACTTTTTTAGCTTGGTTAACAACTTCAACTAAGGAGGCAGTCTGACTGTCTTTTGCTGTCTGCATTATTAATTCCTAGTTTACACGTTCAAATCTATGTTTGCTTGTGCAAAAGGCCAAAACGAGGGCTGATGTTAGCCTGTGCATAAAAAACAGATTATAAAGGTTGTGCTTAAGCTGTTGGTTTAATATAATAAGTTGGAGGATTCCAAAAAAACGAAAAGATAACAGATGAAAGTGCTAATGCTCGGTTGGGAATTGCCGCCGCATAATAGTGGTGGGTTGGGGGTCGCTTGTTACCAGCTCTGCGAAGAGTTGTCTAAAAATGATGTCGACCTTGAGTTTATTCTTCCATACGAAGCCGAACACAATATTAACTTCATGAAGGTTACAGCAGCGCGCACTGACGGGATTCTTGAAATCATTAAAGCCGGGAACGCTTATGATAGTTACCGCTATATTTATCAAGATGGGCATGATGAATGGCACAACCTCTATGAGCAGGCACAATTTTATGAACATGCAGTTGGCGACATGATTAAAGGCTTAAATTTCGATGTCGTTCATGCCCATGACTGGCTTACTTTTCGGGCCGCACTGAAAGTCAAGGCACTAAATCGCAACATTCCAATTATTCTGCACGTTCACTCAATCGAATCTGATCGAGCCGGAGGTGATCTCGGTAATCCTTTAGTTCGTGAAATTGAAGAAACTGCGATGTTGGCCGCCGATAGCGTGATTGCTGTTAGTGATTTGACCAAGCAAAAAATAGTCAAAGAGTACAATATCCCGGCAGATAAAATTGAAGTAATCTATAACAGCATTGATAGGAACTCTCTTCAGCCTTCCAGCCCGGATAATTCTTACCGTTATCTGATGCAGTTAAAGCAAAATGGCTACAAGATAGTTTCAAATGTCGGACGGATAACAATTCAAAAAGGCCTGACTAATCTAATTCACGCTGCGCAAATCGTCTGCCAAAAATTACCTAAAACCGTCTTTTTACTAGTTGGCTCAGGTGATCAGTTTAATGAGTTAGTTGGACTTTCGGCAGAGCTGGGAGTTGGAGCGAATGTTGTGTTCGCTGGTTTTCAACGCGGCAAATCTTGGCGTGACTCCTTCTCTATTGCCGATTTGTTTGTTATGCCTTCGGTTTCTGAGCCTTTTGGACTTACTCCTCTTGAAGCTGGATTCTACGGAGTTCCTTCCTTAGTATCTAAGCAATCTGGGGTAAGCGAAGTTTTATCTAATTGCTTGGTGGTTGATTTTTGGGATGTTAATGAGATGGCTAACAAAATAGTCGGCGTATTAAGAAGTGACGCTTTGCACGATACACTTAGTTCAGAAATCGAGAATGAGCTTTTGTCTCTTAGTTGGGAAAAGTCGGCTAAAGATGTCAAGCGCCTCTATGAGAAACATACTCAAGGAGCCGAGGCGTGAAGTCTATTTCCTTGTATATGCACGTGCACCAACCGTATAGGCTACGGCACTATACGATTTTCGATAGTGGCGTTAATCACGATTACTTTGATGCTCCTTGGGATAACAATGAGAATAACAAACGCGTTCTTTTGAAAGTTGCTGAAAAAAGTTATCTACCGACTAACGCGCGCTTACTTCAGCTACTGAATAAATATCCGGAATTTAAGCTGAGTCTTTCGATGTCCGGCGTTCTTTTAGAGCAGCTGGAGGCTTGGTCACCGGAAGCTCTTAGATCGTTCCAGGAACTTGTTAATACTGGGCGTGTTGAACTGGTTGCTGAGACTTATCATCACTCACTTGCCTTCTTTTATTCTAGAAGTGAATTTGAAACTCAAGTTGCTATGCACAAGGAAATAGTTAAGCGTATTTTTAATCAGGAACCAAGGGTCTTTAGAAATACTGAGCTGGCATATAACAATGAACTAGCCGCATGGGCCCAAGATGCCGGCTATAGCGGTATTCTCGCAGAAGGTTGGCATCAAATGCTGGGTTGGCGCAGCCCAAATTATGTTTATCGCCCAGTTGGTGCACCAAATATTAAGCTTTTGTTAAAAAATTATCGTTTAAGTGACGACATTGCTTTCCGTTTTGGGGATCATAACTGGAGTGAATGGCCCTTGACGGCCGATAAATTCGTACATTGGCTAAGCGACGATCAGGATGCCGAAATCTTTAACCTATTCATGGACTATGAAACCTTTGGCGAGCACCAGTGGCAGGAGTCGGGTATTTTTGAATTCCTCGATCACTTACCCGGATATTGGTTAGCAGATAGTAATCATGGTTTTATGACTGTTAGCCAAGCAGCGGATACAATAGAGGCGGTGGGTGAGGTTGATACTCCAAATACTATTACCTGGGCCGATACCGAACGTGACTTAAGCGCGTGGCTTGGTAATGCAATGCAGCAACAAGCTATTTCAGCACTCTACGCTTTAGAGAAGCCCCTGCTCGAGCTAAACGACTGGGCGATTATTGACGACTGGCGCAAGCTACAAACCTCGGATCACTTCTACTATATGTGCATTAAATGGTTTAATGATGGGGATATTCACGCTTACTTCAGTCCTTATGACTCACCTTACGAAGCATATCTTAATTTTATGAATGCTTTTCACGACCTTAAATCCAGACTGTTAGACAGGGGCGTATTAGTTTGAACTTAACTAAGGGGGTGGAAAATGGCTAGGCCGGTGGTTCTTAGTAACGGACAGTTGTTCGTCGGGCTAGATAGCAACGGCTTGGTTCACGATTTCTACTATCCCTATGTTGGATTAGACAATTTAAATAACGCCCGTAGTATTCCTCATAAAGTTGGGGTCTGGGTTAACGGTCAGTTTTCTTGGGTGGATGACGGTAAGTGGGAAGTTCACTTAGACTTTGAAGAATCCGCATTAATTAGCCATATTACAATGCGTAATGCACAGCTCGGTATTCGCTTAAACTTTGAAGATTTCGTTGATCGCCAGTATAACGCGCTTGTTAGAAGAATCAAGCTCATTAATGAGTCGGATAAAGAACGCGAGATTCGATTATTTATGCATCAGGTATTTGAGATCTCAAGAAGTGGGCGGGCTGACACAGCTCTCTATGTGCCAGATGACCACTATTTGCTAGATTACAAGGGTCGTTGTAGCCTACTAATCGCCGGTAAGTTCGTAGATGGTGGCGATTATGATCAGTTCGCAGTCGGTAATTTCTCGATTGAAGGTAAAGAGGGCACATTTAGGGATGCTGAAGATGGTGAATTGTCCGGTAACCTTGTCGAACATGGAGGCGTAGATAGCGTAATTAGGTTTTCTAGAACTCTCGCTGCCGGTGCTAGCTATGAGGTAGATTATTGGGTAGTGGCAGCCGAGAGCCAATATGATGCACAGCTAGTCCATACTCATCTTAAGCATTATGATATTTCCGAACGCGAGCAGTCAGTCCGCATTTATTGGCATGAGTGGATAACTCCAGCTCTAGAACAGCTCAAGGACAAGGTATCCCCGATGCATCTTACGGCAATGTGTAAGAGCTTACTTGTAATTAAGGCTCATTGTGATGCTCGAGGCTCAATTTTAGCTAGCGGTGACTCTTCTATATTTAACTTCGGACGTGATTATTACTGTTACTGTTGGCCGCGTGATGCGGCTTATGCGCTATGGCCGCTGATTCGACTCGGTTTATTCGATGAAGCTAGAAACTTCTTTAATTTCGCTAAAGATACTATGCATCCTGAAGGTTATATGATGCACAAATACCAGCCCGACAGGGCAATTGGCAGTACATGGCATCCGCTTGTTCACAATCGCTCCAAAGAGCTAGCAATCCAGGAAGACGAAACTGCAGCCGTACTGTTTATGTTGAATCAATTCTATACCTATAGCCATGATCAACTGTTTATTCATGATATATATGATAAATTTATCGCACCAGCGGCACACTTTATTGCCCACTATATTGATCCAGCTACCGGTTTGCCCCATGCTAGTTACGATTTATGGGAAGAGCGGTTTATGACTACCACCTACACCACTACGACGGTCATCGCCGGTCTGGACGCTGCAGCTAAACTAGCCAGCCTTACTGATCACATTGAGGATGCGCAGTTGTGGCAGAGAGTAGCCAATAGTATTCGCTCGAACCTTGATAAACTGACTCATCAGGACGGTTATTTTAGACGGGGTTTTCTATATAGTAAAGATTCTAATACGGTTTTTGACGACGTGATAGACATTTCCTCACTATACGGTCCGTTTATGTATAGCGGCTTGTCTTTAGATGATAAGCGCATTATTAAGACCGCTGAACAGGTTAAAACCAGAATTACTAATGTAGTCCCTATTGGTGGTGTGGTGCGCTATGAGCACGATAACTATTTCTTGAAAAAGAGTCAGTATCTAGGTAATCCCTGGGTAGTCTGCACATTGTGGCTAGCTCAATACTTAATCGCAACTAATGATAAGGAAGCTGCCGCCAAGCTCATTAAGTGGTCGCTCGATCGCCAGTTGCCAAGTGGGATACTTTCTGAGCAATTTGACCCAGACAACGGTTCTCCGCTCGGTGTTGCTCCTTTAGTCTGGAGCCATGCTGAAGTACTAAATACGCTTCTCGATTTTTATGAGATATCTGATTAACGTTTTGGCGCTTCGTTACGGCCCAAGCTTTTCTTAGTTTCAACAAATTCAACGTGTCTTCTAAGCTTAGGGCTGTATTTACGTAGTTTAAGTTTATCAGGAGTATTTTGGGTATTCTTGGTCGTATAATAGATACGCTCGCCGCTTTCCTCGCTGACCATGCCGATAATTTTTCGCTTCTCGCCTTTTTTAGCCATAAGTTTATATCCTAACAGATTAACGCTAATATGTAAATGGAGCCGCCTGTCGGATTCGAACCGACGACATTCAGTTTACAAAACTGACGCTCTACCAACTGAGCTAAGGCGGCAAGTCACAGTCTTAAATGTAGCAAAAACAGATATAATTTGCTATATTGAATCGGATAATTATGCCGCGGTAGCTCAGCTGGTAGAGCGCATTCATGGTAAGAATGAGGTCTCGGGTTCAAATCCCGACCGTGGCTCCAGCAAAATGCAGGGATAGTGAAGCGGTCAAACACGGTTGTCTGTAAAACAACTGGCATTCGCCTTCGGGGGTTCGAATCCCTCTCCCTGCACCACACTTGGCAGAACTAGCACACGTCGTAAATATTATTTATGAATAATGATTTTGAATTTAAGGCACCAGAGCCAACTAGAAGCTAGTTCTAGGCAGACTGTTAGCTGTTAATCTAAGTCTGACCTCTTTTACTAAGCTGCACCACAAATTAAAGCTCTGTGGATGATAATTTTTATATTCTTCGACCTTAAATTGCCCATTTTGCAGTAAGCCCATAAGTAAAGTTTGCCGTAAGATTACAAACAAGCTCAAGACTGGGAAAAATCTGTAAATAAAGAGTGCCGAGTATAGATTATTTGACAGAATAGTTATATTATAGATAAATATGGAACAGGTAATGCCCATCATTGGAGTCGACAACATTCGGGAGAAAGTTTACCGGGCTACTGATGAGTTATTTGAAAGATATGATATTGGTTACCGGGAAAGCAAAGACAGTCTTGACCCCCTAAGGCTTATGGACTATCTCAGCGGTCCGGCTAAGTCCGCGGCAACTCTGGAACATATGCGTGCGATCCGTCAAGCCATAGAAATTAACCTTCGCCAAAAAGAAGACCGGCGAAAACGCTCGCTTGGAAGCAAGATACTCGATATATTTACTAATCGGCGAGAGAATCAAGTAATCGACCCGGTGCGACCAAATCCGAATATTTTAGATCAAAACCTTACCTTGAATTCTAGAGTTATTAGTGGGCTTGTCAGAGTAGCTGGAAAATCATCATACGACCCATTACCGATACGTGTGACAGATAGCTATCTAGATGGCACGCTTATTGTCGGTGAAGAAGATTTTGAACTTGATCCGGATAAACGTCTGATTAGCGTAGATTTAAGATTTCCGAGGTCAGATCTAATTAAATTTGAACAGGATATAGTTTATGAGTTATTACCTGACACGGGAAATATTCAAGTAACAAAGACTAATTCATACGCTCCTTTAATTTCGAAAGTGCAGATACCATTTAACCCGAATCATCCGAATTTATATCCTGTTAATATGGTTTTCGCGATAAATGGACTTGAACGTCAATCGGGAGATTAGGATATCCATAGTTGATTTAAGTCACACTCAGTGCTTAAATTACAAAATAAAATCTGAATATTAATAATATTTCGAAAGGTTGCTTTAAATAAAATGCCATACAACGGTGAAGTTCTTTCGGTAATTATTGATCCCAGTCATTCTCGCTTTTCAGAAATTGGGGAGCTAGATGTAGACCCTGAGCTTTTAAAGACCGCAGGCGACGTTATTATTAAATTTGGCGATGGTTCTTTTGCTTTAGCCAATAATGGCGAGTTAAGTGGCACCCCTCAGTACTACGTCTTCGCCAAAAGTGAGCATCAATATGCAGAGGTTTTAAGTTCAAGGTTACCAGAGATCAAGAATTTACTGCATGATATTTTTGCTAGAGTGGAGCAATCGGATGTGGAATCTACACAAAAAAACGCTCAGAGAGCTCAAGCCGCTGCATATTCCCTAATTAGTAGAACTCTATTTAATAACGAAGTGCTGGTTTAGAGATTAGATTATTACTCGCCGCGCTGGTCTAAGTAATCTTTTGGCGCTTTTTGGTTGGCGAGTCATCTTCTTTAACTTCGCAACAATCTTATCTGATTCCTCGACCATACCCTGGTGATCGTATGCTCGCTTTAATAATTCGTAAATTTCTTTGGTGGGTTCTAGTTCTGCGGCCACTTCAAGTTCTTGAATCATCAATTTATGATTTCCAAGTTTTTCCTGAACTTTAGCGTAGGCAACATGCCTAGTAGCTAGCGCGTCTTCAAGTTTAATGGCTTGCTCAAAAGCTATAGCGGCTTTATCGTAATTTTCGGTTTCGTAATAAATTAATCCCAAGTTATGAAGTGAGGATGGAGTGGCTTCAAGGCTACTAGCTATCTCAAAGCAGTCAATAGCGTCACGATACTCCTTTTGTTTAGCATATAAGATACCGAGTCGATTGTAGGCTGCAGCATTGCGCTCATCAATCTTGAGGATAGTAATAAGCGCTTTCTCTGCCCTTAACATCCGGTTTTCTTTCATGCTGCGATGCGCAATATCCCATAACTTGCCCACTCTATCTCCTATCTTGCGCGATGTATTTGCAAATTCATCATCATGAACATTTAAGTTATAGAATGCAAAAGCCGAGAATGCTACGATAATTAACAGTTCGTACATAATGTGATCTTTCTATTATATACCTCGAGTATCTAAATGTGCAGGGCTAGATTAGTCAACGTAAGTCTAAGGTTGGCATTAGTTTCTAATCTTTCTTCAGCCGAATACGCATAATTTAATACATTTTGCCAGCGCCTGGTTTGCTCGCCGACGGAGTTTTCTAAACTAAGTCTTGCCATTTGTTGTAGCACCGACAAAACATCACCAGAAAGGCGCGTATCTTTTGCTAGCCAGCTAACTAGTTTAAGTTTCTGATCCTGTTTAGATGACAACAACTTCTTTGCTGCATCGGCTGCAACTAGCATGGGATGCTCAGACTGATTATTCACTAAGGCTATAGCTAGACCGGGTATTGCGCCACTAAGTGCTATCGCTTGCATAGCTGAAACTTCTGTACAGCCCATGTCTATTAGGTGATTTTTAAGAATATTTTTACTCACACTGGCTAGTCTAATCTTCAGTAATCGAGATTTTACGGTATCTAGTAATAAGCTAGGTTGAGCGCTACTCATTAAAAATGTGCTTCCAATTGGTGGTTCTTCAAGATTTTTAAGTAGTGCATTCTGGGCAGGTAAACTTAGATTCTCGGCATCATCGATTATTACAAGACGAGATATCTGATGCTGATTAGATTTAAGTACAGTTTTGCCGAAAAATGGATCAATAAGATGCACCGAATCAATAGAAATATTACCGGTTTTTGCTTCGTGTGGTAGTTTTAAAACGTAAGGATAAGTATCGACGTCGGCAGTATCAATACCTAGTAACGTAGCCGCTACCCAGTTTATGACGCTTGTTTTACCGCTGCCTGTAGGTCCGCTAACCAGCAATCCGAAACTCGGGGAATCAATATATATCTGCAGTTGTTTTAGACTGTATGGATTTAAAATTAAGTCCGGTTTGCTGTTCATAGGGCTAACTGCGCTTTAGAAACTTTTATAAATTTTTTAAAATCTTTCGGTAGTGGCGCAGAGAAAGTTCTCGGATAGGAGTTTGGTAGGTTGACCTCGATTGATGCTGCATGCAACATCAGCCTATCAGCCGGTTCTCCGCCATATACTGTATCTCCGACGATTGGATGGTTAATCGCCCTTAAATGCACCCTAATTTGATGCGTACGTCCAGTTATTGGGGTAACCTTAAGCAAACTGTACTTATCATTAGTGGCAATAACGAGATATTGGGTTAGAGCTACGCGTCCATTGGCGCCAGGTCTAAAAGTTGACGGCTGCTTAGGATTGCGCTCAATAGGCATATTGATTTGTGCTTCAGTTTTGCCTAATCTCCCTTTTACTAGGGCATAATAGGTTTTCTTAACTTTGCGAGTCGAAAATTGGCGGTTTAGATATTTTTGCGCAGCTGCGGTTTTAGCTACAATAATCACCCCTGAGGTGCCACGGTCTAAACGGTGAACAATACCAGCGCGGTTATTTTGGCCTTCCGGGTCAATATCTGAAGCTAAGCGTGGCTTTGCAAAGCTGGCAACACTTGCCTCTGAACTAAAGGCTCCTTTGGCGTGCGTAATAACCCCGCTCGGCTTATTAATTACTATGCAGAAGTCATCTTCATAAATAACGTCTAAATTAATATCTTCAATCTCCGGTAGTTGAAATATCTCGGCAGAAAAACTAATGCGCTCACCACTATGTAATTTAGTTGAAGGCTTGGCTTTGGCGTTTTGAACTAAGACTAAGCCTGAGGTTATAACTTTTGCAATCTGATTACGACTAACTTGAGGAAAGTTAGCCCTTAAATATACATCTAAGCGTTGCGGCGTATCCTGATCAAATTTAAGGATTTTAGTCATTAACTACTGCTTCGGCCGCAAGCCTACACTAGCCTGCACTTTCGCCAGCTTAATGTTAGCTACTTCGCGTACCGTGGATTCGTGCTTTGCCAGGGCTTCTAAAGCCTCATTTTCCGTGATTAGTGCTAAATTAGCCTGTAACTTTTCAAGTTCCGATTCTACTAGCTCAGCTGCCGCTTGTTTTAATTTGGCATAGCTAGTTTGACCCTTCCATTCAAGAGTAACCTCTTCTACCGTTTTATTTTGGATTGTGGCAATAATTAATAGCAAGTTACTAATTCCCGGACGAAGCTTGAAGTCGTAATCGATTAAACTGAATGAGTCAGTAGTGGCAGATAAGATCTTATGCCTTGCATCTTTTGGACTATCTGAAAGAAGAATTGTACCGCTTGGATCGCTAATACTCTTACTCATCTTAAATTCGGGATGTTTTAAACTGCGGATTCGAGCACCGGCATGATTGAACTTTACCTGTTCTTCCCAAGTTTTTGGTACAACAAAAAGATTGCCAAATAAATTATTCATTCTAATTGCCACATCGCGGCTTAATTCAAGATGCTGTCGCTGATCTTCGCCGACCGGAACGTAGGACGCATCGTATAGCAAAATATCGGCGGCCATTAGGGCTGGATAATTAAACAAACTAGCGCTAACACTCTCCTGACCCTGGCTTTTCTCCTTAAACTGAGTCATTCGAGAAAGTTCGCCGTAATAAATAAAGCTGTCCAATATCCAGGTAAGTTCACAATGCGCCGGTATATAACTTTGTCGGTATATCAGAGTGTTCGGATCATCTAGTTTCAGTCCCGCGGCGGCAAATATCCGAAGATTATAGATTGTTCGTGCGTAAAGTTGATCATAATCCGTAGGGGTTGTTATGCTATGCAGGTCCGGCATGAAAGCGTTAATTTGGTAATCGCCGCTATAGCGTTGCTGTAATCTAACTAATGGCAGAATGGCGCCTAGATAATTACCAAGAGTTAGCTCAGCATTAGATCGTACGCCTGTAAGAATTACCTCTTTTGACATATATATTTACTAGGATATCCCTATACTCAAGTAGAATACCAATTAACTATACTTAAGTATACTCGAGATTTTAAGATGATGTATGACTTAAACCCGAAAAATTAACGCTTCGTGAACTGACGTTGCTTACGAGCTCCCTTAAGACCAAACTTCTTGCGCTCTTTCTCTCGTGAATCACGGCCCAATAGATCGGCCCTTTTGAGAGTGGCTTTCAGCTCTTCGTTTTGCTGAACAAGAGCTCTTGCGATACCAAGACGAATAGCTTCAACCTGTCCGTCATGACCACCGCCGCTCACCTTGACTGAGACATTGTGTTTTCCCACGACGTCAATAGCAATAAAGGGGTCATTAAGTTTGTTTAGTAGATATTTGCTGTTGCCAAAATACTCACTGGCCGGTTTACCATTGACTGTAATTTCACCATTTCCGCTTAGCAATCGGACTCTAGCGGTAGCGCTTTTGCGTCGGCCTAGAGAATAGCTATAACGGTTGGATTTAGCTGAAGTTGTATTAGCCATGTTTAATCCTGCTTACCTTTCCCGAATGTTAGCTCAATTGGAGTCTGAGGAGCATGAGGGTGCTCACCGTCCTTATAGACCTTAAGGCGTTTTAGGCGTTCGCTAAGCAGCTTATTTGCCGGAAGCATACCTTTGACCGCTAATTCAAGCACTCTAGTTGGATCACGATCCATTTGTTCACGTAAGGTTCGGCTAGTCAACCCGCCCGGGTAACCACTGTGGCGATGATAGCTTTTTTGATCCATTTTTTTACCGCTAACCTTAAGTTTAGATGCGTTAGTGATTATTACGTAGTCACCGCAATCGATGTGCGAACTATACTGTGTTTTACCTTTTCCAAGTAGCAATTTAGCTGCTTCAGCTGCGATTCTACCTAAAGTGGATTCACTGTCAGCATCGATTACATACCAGCTTCTAGTTATATCTGCAGGTTTAATAGAGTATGTTTTTTTCATGACTTAGCCTCTTCTATTGCCGCTTCTTTAGTCTCAATTACCGGTTCACTGACTCGCAAGTCGTCTACAAACTGAATGACAGCCATTTGTGCGTTATCTCCCTTGCGAGTAGTGCTGCGTTTAATGCGTAAATAGCCGCTGTTGCGGGCGGAGAGTTTGGGCGCCAGTTCATCAACTAACTTATTGGCAGCTTGCAAGGTTTGTAAGCTAGAGATTACCTGTCTACGATTATGTAGACCTCCGGCTTTAGCTTTGGTAATAAGCTTTTCTAAATATGGCAAAACTTCTTTAGCCTTAGCGTGGGTAGTAGTAATTTGCTCGTTTATTATTAGAGCCTCAGCTAGGCCCTTAACTAGGGCTAGGCGTTGATCAGTTTCACGATGCAGTTTTCTGCCTTTGTATCCGTGTCGGTGCATATGCTACAGCTCTAACTCCGCCATTTTATCCTTCACTTCATCAAGAGCTTTACTGCCAAAACCCTTCAAATCTTTAAGTTCTGCGTCGTTTAGGCTAAAAAGGTCCTTAATGGTATGAATGTCGTTATTGATTAGGGCATTAGTGGTCCGGGCTGATAAATTGAGGTCTTCGATTGAGGTGTTTAGTGCAGTAATCTCCTCGCCAATCATATCATTTTCAATAATCGAGTCATCGCTTGGTTGTTGGATTAAGCTAGGGGTCGCAGCTATCCGTGTTTTTCCGGCTAGCGCTGTATACTGGCTGACTAAAATAGCAGCGGCTTCCTCAAAAGCATCGCTTGGAGATATCGAGCCGTCGGTATCTACGGTCAGAATTAGTTTGTCTAGATCCGTAATCTGGCCAACGCGGGTATTTTCTACCTTATAGCGCACTCTTAAAACTGGGGTAAATACTGCGTCTAAGGCAATCATATCGCTCCCCTTTTTGGCAGTTCCTTCTTCAATAGTGCGGTAGCCTCGTCCAATTTCAACTACCATATCGATAACTAGCTTGCCTTTCTCATCATCAATCGTGGCAATTAGTTGGTCAGGATTAACAACTTCAACATCTGCGTTTAGGCTAATATCCTTAGCAGTAACTGGGCCTTTACCTTGTTTAACTAAACGCAGGGTTTGTAGTTCCTCGCCGTAAACACGAAAACGGATGTTTTTTAGATTCATCATGATGTCTACGACATCTTCTTTAACACCCTTAACTGTCGTAAACTCGTGCGTTACACCTTCGATTTTAAAACTAGTTATAACTGCGCCGGAAATACTTGAAAGCAGAACTCGCCTTAAGGAGTTGCCTAAAGTCATCCCGTAACCGCTGTGTAGCGGTTCGATAGTGAATGTTGACGAGTAGGGACTGTGTTCGTCAACGTTGACTACTCCTGGTGTATGAATTAGGTTTGACATTGTTTACTCTTTCCTCCTTTAGCGTGAATAGTACTCAACTATTAACTGCTCATTAATATCTAGTTCGGCGTCGTCACGGGTAGGCAGTGAGCTGACACTCACTTCACCTTTCTTACGATTAACTTTAATCCAGGCAGGATAGGTATTTGGTGCAGCACTAACGTCGTCTAGGTGTTTAAAATAATCACTGTTTAAACTGTGCGGACGAAACTGCAGAACATCACCAATTTTCATTTGTATAGACGGGATGTCAATGCGATTACCGTTTAGTAAGAAGTGTCCGTGGCTGACAAGTTGCCTGGCGGCACGTCTAGACGGTGCAAATCCAGCTCGATAAACTGTGTTATCCGCTCGAAGTTCCAGCATTTGTAGCAGGATTTCTCCGGACTGTCCTTGACGTCGACTAGCCTCGCGCATTAGTTTGGCAAATTGACGCTCCAATAATCCATACAGACGCTTTACCTTTTGCTTCTCGCGTAGCTGTTGAGCATATTGACTAGGCTTGGAGGGTCGAGCGTTAGCCGCCTGTTGTCCAGGCGGAGAAGGACGCTTAACCAGGGCTTTATGCGCCTTAGGATGGAGAGCATAGCCCTCGCGACGACTCATTTTTACAATTGATTGAAGATCTCTAGCCATAGTTTTATTGCTACACTCTCCTAGCCTTCTTAGGCCTTACACCGCCATGCGGCACACCAGTAACATCAGCGATAGTTTCTACATAAATGTCTTGCTGTCCTAGGGTTCGGATTGCAGCGTCTCGGCCTAAACCTATGCCTTTGACAAAAACATCGACTTTAGTAAGGCCATACTGTTGTTTTGCAGCTGCAGTAGCTCGCTCAGTGGCAACCTGTGCGGCATAAGCGGTACCCTTTTTAGAGCCACGAAAACCGCATGTTCCGGCACTGGAAGTACTAATCACCGCCCCTGAACTATCGGTTAGACTAATAATTGTATTGTTGAAAGTAGCTTGAATATGAGCCTGTCCAGCTGTAACGCTGCGCTTAGATTTACGCTTCTTAGGAGTGGCAGCAGTTTCTGCTACGACGGCATCAGTTTGCTCAGCTACTACTGGGGTATCTTTAACTATGTCTTTATCGTCTGTCATATTATTCCGTATTAGATTATGTCTTTGCCGCTACCTTCTTAGCGGTACCAGCAACAGTTACTTTCTTACCACGGCGGGTTCGGGCATTTGTCTTGGTACGTTGTCCACGGGTCGGTAAATTTGCGCTATGTCGGATTCCGCGGTAACTCTTGATATCTTTAAGTCGTTTAATATTGCCACTGACAATACGCTGTAAATCGCCTTCAACGGAATAGTTGTTGGCAATTACCTCAGAAATCCTAGAAATCTCATCGTCATTAAGGTTTTTGGTACGTAGCGTCGGATCGACTTTAGCTTTAGCAAGAATGTCCTGACTGGATTTAGGACCAATGCCGTAAATATATGTCAAGGAGACCCATATTTGCTTCTCACTTGGTAGTGTAACTCCAGAAATTCGCGCCATATCTAATTAACCCTGCCTTTGCTTATGCTTGGGTTTACGCTTGTTGATAATATATACCCGTCCTTTACGACGGACGACTAAATCATCAGGGCTTATCTTTTTGACGCTGGCACGCACTTTCATGCGGATCAATTCCTCCTTGAATTTGACACACTGCCTTAAAAAAATTGAACTTTTAAGACTTGCGATAGGTGATTCTGCCCTTAGTAAGATCGTAAGGGGTCAACTCAACCGTTACGCTGTCACCTGGTACGATGCGGATAAAATGCTTCCTCATCTTGCCGGCAACGTGAGCTATAATCTGATGGCCGTTTTCGAGTTCAACCCGAAACTGGGTACCGGGCAGAGTCTCAACGATAGTACCGCTAAGCTCGATTACTTCTTTATTGGCAGCCATACCTATAACTAAGGTGCAATTATACCAACAAACTATAACTAATGTAAAGAGTTTTTATCAATCTTCTGCAAGAGACGGTTCAGACGCTGCTGCCGTTTAATCTTAAAACTATCATAACACAAAATAAAGTACTTATAAATGTCCAGCCTGGAACGGGTTATTTGGACTTACGTGGGCGAAATCGATCCGTAATCTTAAGCCTTTGAGCGCCAGTAGCGGCTTCTACGGCGACTTCCGGCTCATAGAAAAAGTCCGGTTCACTGTATTGGTCATAGGTAACCATCAGAGCTCTAGACTCTATCGCTCTTAGGGTTTGTAGGGCTACTGAGACCAAGATTAGAATAGAGGTACCACCAATGGTGATGTTTTGATTAATAAAGATCTGAGCAATAATCGGTAATAATGCGAGAATTCCCAGGCTGGCCGCACCAAAAAGAGTCAGGCGGTTCACGATTTTAGACAAGTATTTTTCAGTCTGCTTGCCACTGCGAACACCTTCTAAAAATCCGCCTTGTTTTTGCAGGTTCTCGGCAATCTCTTTAGAGTTAAAGGTAATTGACGTATAGAAAAAGGTGAATACGAAGACTAGCAGGAAGTAGGTAACCGGATAGATATAAGCTTTCCAATGCTCGGTCGCAAACGTGGTTGCTGAGGGAGTTTGGAACCAACTGACTAGGTTACTGCCAATATGAGCAATCGTTGGGTTGTGTGCGGCACTCATCAGCTGGCCGGCAAACCCGGGCACACTTAAAAATGCTACTGCAAAAATAATCGGAATAACGCCAGCAGTAATTAATTTAACCGGTAGCGTGGTAGTAACACCACCATAGGCCCGGTTGCCCTGAACTCGCTTTGCATAATTAATAGTCAGATTCCGCGCGGCTTCATTGAGCTTAACGACGATCCAAGTCAGAATTATAATAGAAAGAACTATACCTATCAGGTAAAATGAGGCGCGCTTATCCATCGGTAAGGTGTGTCCGAATAGCTTCCAACGATCTTTGGTTCCTAATTGGGCATTAACAATGTCATAGATGTTCGATGGTAAGCGGCTAACAATGCCGACCGTAATAATTAATGAAATACCGTTTCCAATACCCTGCTCGGTAATTAATTCCCCAAGCCACATTAGCAACATCGAAGCGCCGGTTAGTGCGGCAACCATGATTACCCATTGCATTATTGAGGCATGAGCAGTAATATTGCTTCCACCAATACTCTGGGCAGCTTGTCGAATCAAGAAGATTGAGCCAATGGACTGAATAATAGCCAGTGGAAAGGTAAGTATTCGAGTATATTGATTGATCTTTTTCTGGCCGAATTCACCCTCATCATGCAAGGCTTCCAGCTGAGGAATCGCCTTGGTTAATAGCTGCATTATAATCGAAGCGTTAATGTAGGGGCCTAGACCGGCCAACATTATAGAGAAGTTGGCTAGAGCGCCTCCGGATAGGACGTTTAGAAAACTAAGGAACTGCGGTGCGGTTTTAGAATTAAAAAGATTAGATATAATCTGGTGCAGGTCTTTTGCGCTACCAAGTGGTACGGGAATGTTGATCATCACCCGAAAAACAATAATAATCCCCAGCAGCGCCAATAGGCGTTTTTGCATGTCCCGTTGCTTTAACGACTGCCAAATTATTTTCCAGTTCATCGACTTTTATTTAGTTCTAGCCAGCTGTGCAAAATTCTATAAAGGCTAGATTTTCTCCCTCTTTAAAGCTCCGTTTTTAAACCTATCACCTAGTAGTATGCCATGACCGCCTTTATTCGCCAAGATGAGATAGCCCACTCC
Organism: Candidatus Saccharimonadota bacterium; assembly: GCA_027340655.1. Taxonomy (GTDB): domain Bacteria; phylum Patescibacteriota; class Saccharimonadia; order Saccharimonadales; family UBA4665; genus JAJZWH01. The sequence goes on along the minus strand of DAHWQR010000031.1, from coordinate 16,164 downwards.
AAAAGCTTTCTTCGATTATGAGCTAATCTTTATTAGCTTTTGCTTTAGAATTGCTCTTTGACGTCCTGGGTATGCGATCTACTTTTTTAAACGTGCCGCCAGCTTGTTCGATGGCTTCAATTGCCGAAGCCGATGCCGCTGGCAAGCTAACATTAAGATTGCGCTTAATTTCGCCGTTATTTAAAAGCTTAACGGCTTGGTAAGGATGCTCGATAAATCCGGCTTTAGCTAAGCTATCGGCAGTAATGGTAGATTCCTTAAGTAAATTCAACTGCTTAGTGTAGACGTTAGTGGTTTTTGCATGAATCGACCTAAAACCCGGCAACTTTGGAAGTTGTTGCATTAGTGGATTTTGTCCGCCAGCAAATCCTGGACGCAATGACCATCCGGTACGAGCTTTCTGGCCTTTGGTGCCGCGACCGGCTGTTTTGCCTTGCCCGCCGGCAATGCCACGCCCGACTCGTTTAGCCTGGCGATGTTTTTTTACTGTAAGTTCGTGGTATTTCATAGCTACTTCTTATTTATAACTTTACTTAGTTACTTCCTTAGCAAGCTTTGCCTTAGCGGTATCTACTTTAGCGGCTGCGCTATTAATGCGCGTCGTCCATTCGCTAGCCGGCTTGAGTTGCTTGAGTGCCGCAAGCGTAGCGTAGGCGGTGTTGGCCTTGTTTGATGAACCCAAGGATTTGCTAAGAACGTTACCCACTCCGGCAACTTCCAAGATAGTACGTACTACGCCGCCAGCAATTAACCCGGTTCCGGCAGAAGCTGGTTTTAAGAGGATTCTTGATCCGCCAACTTTGGCTTCTACATCGTGCGGTATCGTGTCTCGATACAACGGAACTTTAATCATATTCTTTTTCGCTACTTCGTTGGCCTTAGTAACCGCGGAAGTAACATCTGCTCCTTTAGCAATCCCAATTCCGACTAGTGCTTTGTGGTCGCCGACTACGACTAAGGCACGGAAACGAAAGCGGCGTCCACCCTTAACTACACGTGCTACGCGGTCAATATGTAGCATCTGTTCGTCAAAGCGCTTGTCCTCGTCAATATCCATCTTTCCTCGCCTAGAAGCTCCAAAAGACATTCCGGGACGACCTTGCGACTTAGGATTGTTCCCAGATAAATTAGCAGTTTTATTATTGGCGTTATTATTCATTTAGAATTCCAGTCCGCCGGCTCTTGCCGCATCGGCTAAGGCCTTAACCCGGCCATGGTATAGTTTACTTCCGCGGTCAAAAACAACTTTATTAATGCCTGCAGTCTTGGACTTTTTCGCAAGCTCCGTTCCAATAGTTGCAGCCTTTTCGGTCATTGTCCCAGTTAATTTCCTTCCAACAGAAGTGACATAAATTAATGTGGTGGACGTCGTGTCATCGATTAATTGAGCATTAACGTGGCTAAGCGAGATGTGCACGCTTAAACGCGGTCGCTCTTTGGTGCCATTAATAGCTGCGCGTACCCGCTTTTTACGCATTTGCATTGAATTCATTTTTTGGGTTAGACGATCCATAAGAAATCTACTTACTCTCCTTGCCGCTTTTGCCGCTCTTCCTAATAATGTACTCACCTTCGTACCTAATGCCCTTACCCTTGTATGGTTCTGGCTTGCGCAACTCCCTGATTTCGCTGGCTACTTGACCGACACGCTGTTTGTCAGCTCCGGTAATTGTAATAATGTTTTGCTCAATTGCGGCGTCAACATTTTCAGGCAAAGTGAACGAAATGTCATGAGAGTAGCCTAGGGAAAGCTTAATTTTTTTAGGACCTTCCATCATAGCTCTATAGCCGACACCGTTAATTTCCAGTTTCTTACTGAAGCCTTGGCTCACACCAAGCACCATATTATTAATTAGCGTGCGCATCAAGCCATGATTCGCTCTAAACTTGGTCTCTTCGCCTAAAGTAGTAACTAAGACTTGTGAACCGTCAATATTTACCGCTAAGCCTTCCAGCATTGGCTGAACTAGATTGCCCTTATTACCACTAACCGTGACTAGGCCGTCGCTTACGTTAACGCTAACTCCGGAAGGAATTAAGATTGGTTGTCTACCGATACGACTCATAACTAATAAACCTCACAAATCAGTTCACCACCGAGACGCAAGCGTTTTGCATCTTCGCCGCTCATAATACCATTCGCGGTAGAAATAATAACTATTCCGCGCCCTTGCTTAACCCAAGGAATATCTTTGGTTCCAGCGTAAACCCTTCGTCCAGGTTTACTCAGTCGTTTAATCGCTGTAATTTTGGGGCTTCGTTCACTTGAGGACAAAGTAAGTTGTAACGTCTTGGCGGTACCTTTGCCATCAACAGATACCGAGACAATGAAGTTAGACTTAGCTAACACCTTAGCCACCGATTCTTTAATTTTAGAGTACGGTAAAGCTATCTCGGTTTTATTAACGGCATTCGCATTACGAATACGCGCTAGCATGTCAGAAATGGGGTCGGTTGATACTGTGCTCATAGTTATTCTTTTTCCTACCAGCTCGATTTAGTTACACCCGGAATTTCGCCCCGGCTTGCGTGCTCACGAAAACTAATCCGACTCAGCCCGAATTGGCGCATGTATCCACGAGGCCGGTGCGTCTCGACGCAGCGATTCTTCCAGCGGGTCGGTGAACTATTGCGTGGCAATTTGGCTAATCCTTCCCAATCTCCCAGCTCTTTTAGCTCGGCCCTCTTAGCAGCATAGCGACGAATCATCACTTGGCGCTTGGCATCTCTAACTACTATTGATCTCTTAGCCATTGTATTATTTGCTTTCCTTAGTAAAGGGTAGACCCATCTTAGCAAGCAAGGCTCTGGAATGAGCTGGTTGCTCGGCTTTAATAACAAAAATCACTTGTATTCCGTGTGCTGGCGATGTCTCTTCAAAACTCAGTTCCGGAAAAACCGATTGATCTGTTAATCCTAGCGCATAATTACCCTGTTTGTCAAAGGCACGCTCACTTACGCCATGGAAATCTCGCAGTCTGGGTAAGACTATATTAATTAGACGATCCATGAATTCATACATTCTTTCACCACGTAAAGTAACTTTAAGTCCAACCTTATCTCCCTCACGGAGCTTAAATGAGGCAATTGACTTCTTTGCAACGGTTTGTACCGGTTGCTGACCGCTAATTTTGCGCAGGGTGTTAATCATCGTATCCATTAATTTGTTATCGTCCTTGGCTTTTCCAACGCCACTATTAATGACGATCTTCTCAAGCTTCGGGACCTGATTAACATTGTTTAGCTGGAGCTCATTTTTAAGCTCCGCTTCAAACTGCGTTTTATATAGTTGCTGGAGTCGAGCTTGGTACGGCTTAGTAGCAGACTTTGAGGCGGCCATTATTTAATCTCCTTGTTGCTGGCTCGATATGAGCGAACCTTGACATCATCTTTGAAGCTAAAACTAATGCGGCTTGCCTTTTTTAGTGTCGGCTCGTAAATACCGACTTTACTGACATTAATTGGCTTAGTCTCATCTACAATTCCGCCCTGAGGGTATTCCTTATTAGGCTTCAAATGATGTTTAACCACGTTGATACCTTCGACAGTAACAGCGTTCAGGGTTGGGTGTGTAGCTAAAACTTTGCCGGTTTTGCCTTTGTATTTACCACTCCGGACCACTACTTGATCGCCCTTCTTAAGCCGTATCTTGTATCTATGTTCACTCATTTAAAGGACCTCCGGAGCTAGGCTAATTATACGAGCGTAGCCTTTTTCGCGAAGCTCACGCGGAACTGGACCGAAAATTCGGGTTCCGCGCGGTGTCTTATCGTCAGCAATTATTACTGCAGAATTATCGTCAAATTTAATTGTCGAACCGTCACTACGGCGGATCTGATCTGTCGTACGCACAACTACCGCCTTAACGACACTTTTCTTCTTAACTGTACCGTTAGGATTAGCTTGTTTGACAGTAGCTACGATAATGTCTCCGACCCGAGCATAACGACGACGGCTGCCGCCTAGTACACGAATACACAGAATCTCCCGGGCTCCGCTATTGTCAGCTACGTTTAATCTAGTTTCTTGTTGAATCATGATTTTACGCTCTTCTTCTTTACTTGGGCAGTCTTAGCCGCTTTTTCAACTTCGTCAGATTTATCAGTAATTACTGTTTGATCGGCCTTTAAAGGGGCCAGAGCATCTTCTCTAAGCTTAGGGCGAACTAAAATGCGCTCCAGCTTAAAGTGTTTAGTAGCGCTCAGCGGACGACACTCAATAATTGAAACCTTGTCCCCGACTAAGGCTTCACTGGCCTCGTCGTGAACCATAAATTTTTTGGTATCCAGGTATTGTTTGCGTAAAATTGGATGGGTTTTGCGTCGCTCGACTTTAACGGCAATTGTTTTATTCCCGGAAATCGCGCTTACTACACCGTTAAATGTTTTGGGCATTAGATTTTCTCCTTTAACAGTTGTTCGCTAAGTACGCTTAGCATTCGCGCCAGATCCTTACGCTTGTTCTTTACTTGGCGCACGTTAGTAATCTCGCCCATACTTTTCATGCGCTTTAATTCAACGATCTCGTCCCTAAGTGAGCTACTTTGCTTAGTTAGCTCATCGGTACTTAATTTTCGGATATCTGCAATCTTCATAATAATTAACCTTCTTTAGGACTCCTCTCGAATCAGAAAGCGAGTTTTAACCGGTAGCTTATTGGCCGCTAAACGCATTGCCTCTCTAGCATCTGACTCAGTAACACCTTGCATTTCAAACAAAATGGTACCAGGACGGACTTTAGCTACGAAAAATTCCGGGCTGCCCTTACCGCTTCCCATCTTAACGTCTTGAGGCTTACGGGTAACAGGAGTATGCGGGAAAATACGTATCCAAATTTTACCGCCACGCTTGATATATCTAGTCATAGCCTGCCTAGCGGCTTCAATCTGTCGTGAATTCAAACGTTCATTACCTTGGGCTTGCAGGCCGTAATCGCCATAGGCAATATAGTTGCCGGAGGTAGCGACACCACGAATTCTTCCTTTACGGACCTTGCGGAATTTACTTCTTGCTGGAATTAACATCTTAGATTACCTCGCCCTTATATATCCATACCTTGACGCCAATAATTCCAGCTTGAGTGAAGGCCGGTGAGAAGGCGTAGTCAATATCTGCCCTTATAGTGTGCAGAGGTACCGAACCAGCAACTTCTTTCTCGCGGCGACTCATTTCTGAACCATTTAAACGGCCACTAACTTCAATGCGTACTCCTTTAGCGCCAGCCCGCATCGTGGCTGCAGCAGTGCTCTTAATAGCTCTTCTGAAGCTCATCCGGCGTTCTAATTGATGCGCAATGTTTTCGGCTACCAGCTTGGCATATAGATCCGGCTTTTTAATTTCTTCGATGTTGACTCTTGTCGGCGTGTGATAGATTTTCTCAATTTCATCCTTAAGATCTTGCGCACCGACACCGCCACGTCCAATTACTACTCCGGCTTTGGCAGTATAAATCGTAACTGTCACTAGGTTTGGCGTACGGCTGATTTCAACGCGGTTAATTGATGCCCGGCTACCTAGTTTATCTTGGATTAGACGGCGAACCCGCAAATCATCGCCTAGAAAACTGGCATATGAACGCTTATCTGCAAACCAACGGCTGCTCCATTCCTTGTTCAGCTGAAGACGCATGCTAATTGGATTTACTTTTTGACCCATAGTATTACTTCCCTGCTACTTTCTGCTTGGCGCTAGAATTATCAAGCGGCTTACTCTTAGTCTTTTCGGCCTTTGGAGTACGCAGTTCACCGTCAACGATAACCCGAATGTGTGAGGTGCGTTTCTGGAACGGATGAGCCGCGCCGCGAGCCACTGGACGGAATCGTTTAAGTCTTGGGCCAGGCGATACGCTGATTTCGGTAATCCTCAAAGTAGCTGGCTTATAACCGTGATTATAGTCGGCATTGGCCTGGGCGCTCTTAATTACCTTAATCACTGCCAGCGAGCTACGTCTTGGAGTGTGTTCAAGTATAGTCAGAGCTTCGCTAACACTGTGGCCTCGGACCAACGCAGCAACTACCGCAACTTTACGCGGGCTCTGATTTACTCCTTTGGCAACGGCTTGTACTGGCATTTTGCTTACCCCTTACTTCCTGATGAACTAGATGAGGCCTTAGCGAGCTTACCACCGTGAGAACGGAATTTACGAGTTGGTGCAAATTCACCTAACTTATGACCGACCATATTCTCGGTTACAAATACCGGAACGTGAACCTTGCCGTTATGCACGGCAATCGTACGGCCGACAAATTCCGGGGCAATAGTGCTTGCTCGAGCCCAGGTTTTAACAATTGTCCGGTCTTCAGGAGCAAGACGGTCAAGCTTACGTGCCAGCTTAAAGTCGATAAACGGTCCTTTTTTAAGTGATCGGCTCATAACATTTAGCTCCTTCTACTCGCATGTCGGCTGCGAACAATATACTTATTAGTCGATTTATTACGACGCGTCTTGAGTCCCAAGGTCTTTTGCCCCCATGGTGTACGTGGCGCTTTAGCCATACGGTGTCTACCGCCATCTCCACCACCGTGAGGGTGATCAACCGCATTCATAACTACACCGCGAACAGTTGGTCGAATTCCTTTGCGGCGATTACGTCCAGCTTTACCGATTGAAACGTTCTGATGCTGTTCATTGCCGATAACTCCGAGGCTAGCGCTACATTCTAAACTAAACAAGCGCACTTCGCCACTTGGTAAACGTACTTGGGCTGAATTCTCGTCTCGAGCCACTAATTGGGCGGAGGCTCCAGCGCTGCGCACTACCTGAGCTCCTTTACCGGGTTTAAGTTCAATAGCGTGAATTACGCTGCCGACCGGAATTTGGCTAAGTGTTAAACGGTTACCAGTGTCAATCGCGACATCGTCACCGCTATGTATCTGTTGACCGACAGTCATCCCATGAGCCGCAAGAATATATCTATAGCGGCCGTCATCTCCCTTAAGACGAGCGATATGGCTAGTGCGGTTGGGGTCGTATTCAATGTGCTCGATTATGCCGTGGTAATTCTTAGGTAACGCAAAGCTAATACTGCGGTACTTTCGACGGCTAGCACCACCTTTGTGCCGGGTAGTAATTCGTCCCTGGTTATTGCGGCCGTGACTTTTCTTAAAAGATTGCGTCAATGATCGGGTCGGTTTGGAAGTTGTTAGCTCTGAAGTATCTTCGCTAGTCATTCCTCGACGGGCACTAGAAGTAGGCTTATAGGCTGTAATAGGCATAATGTTTACTCCTGATCCTCTTTCTTACGGGACCGGCGCTTCGGTTTATCCTGTTTTTCGATTTCCTTAGCTACCTTAGCTTGAACTTCCTCGGCCTTTTTCTCTTCTTCTTCAATCGCTTCAAAGAACGGCAAGCTATTGCCTTCGGCTAAAGACACGTAGGCCTTTTTGACGTCAACGTCGCGACCATATGCTACTTTTCGCCCTTGTTTTGAAATAGAGCGCTTAGCTTTGCCCTTGGCATTTAAAATGTTAATTTTAACTACCTTGACGGCGAACTGGCTTTCAATTGCTCGTTTGACGTCACTCTTGTTTAGCGTCGAATCAACGTCTACGACGTAAACATTGTCATGACTTAAGGTGTAACCCTTTTCACTGAGCCGTGGTAAGACATTTAAGCTTTTTGGATTGTGCGCTTGATTACTCATACCTTAGCCTCAATTTTGGTGGATTTTTTAACGGACAGCGGCTTCAACCAGCTGGTTATTTCCTGCAGGGCCGGCTTAGTAATAAGAAGGGTGTCGGCGTCTAAAAGTTTGACGACGTTTAGATAAGTTGCTGCACAAATCGTAACATTACTTAAATTGCGGCTGGCCAACTTTAGATTGTCACTAAGTGTGTCGCAAACAATTAAGGTAAAGCCATCCATTGCGCCAAGTTTAGCCAGCAAAGATTCAAGTTCCTTAGTTTTAGCGGTTTTTAGCGTCAGTTCTTCAATAATTTTTATAGCGCTAGTATTGCGGGCATTTAAGGCGCTTAGGGCATGAATAACCGCAACCCGCTTAGCTTTAACATTCATCTTGTGCGAATAGTTTTCAATCCCGGTAGGACCAAAAATCGTGCCACCGCTACGCCACAAAGGATTACGGGTTGAACCACTACGAGCTCTGCCGGTGCCTTTTTGGGGATGTGGTTTTTTGCCACCACCACTAATCAGGCCACGAGTCTTAGTTTTAGCCAGATTAATTCGGCCGTTTGCTAAATGGGCATCATAGGCTTGAGCCAAAAGACGGGTATTAATATCCTTAACACCAAACAATAAAGGATCAAGCTTTACCTGAGAGGTAGCCTTAGTGCCGCTTTTAGAATAAGTAATAGTGGGCATTATTTAATATCCCCCCGTAGCAAAACAACACCTTTTTTGGGTCCTGGCACAGCCCCAATAACACCAATCGCATTATTGGCACTGTCGATATATGCTACTTTAAGACCACGAGTGGTTACTTTGACATGTCCCATGCGTCCGGCCATTTTTTTGCCCTTTAGAATGTGCTGCGGGTACATTGATCCAATTGATCCCACGCGACGGTAGCTGCGTCCACCGTGAGTTTTACGACCGCGGTGAAAGTTATGCCGCTTAATTGTACCGGCCCAGCCCTTACCTTTGCTGGTTCCGCTTACGGCGACTATATCTCCAACACTAAAAACGTCGGCGTTTAGTTTGTCGCCGACGTTTAATTCATTTAGTTCAGCATCTGTTAGACGAATCTCTTGAATCATAGAAGAGTTAGCTTGCGAAGCTTTTAGCATACCGGCTACCGGCTTGGACTGCTTCTTGCTAGTTCCAGCTCCAATAATTAAGGCGCTATAGCCATCTTTCTCGACAGTACGCTTGCCAACTACCACATTTGAGGCAGCATCCAACAAGGTGACTGGAGTCACAATGCCGTCCTCGCCAATCAGCGAAGTCATGCCTAGCTTATATGTGATTAATGCCTTCATTAGCTTTTAGCTAAAGCTCCTTAAAATTTATTCGCTTGCTTTTACCTTAACGCTATAATCATCCGAGCCAACTATTGTGGCTACCTTTTGGACCTCAGCATTAGCTTATTAGCCCACAATGCAACGCGTTAGATTGCAAAAGATACCGTTATAGATTAGCAATTAAACTTTAAACAGTCAATGCGTTGAAAATAATACGGCAATTACATTTTAATTTCAACATCGCAACCGGCTGGCAATGACAGGTTCATAAGACTGTCAATTGTTTTAGCGGTTGGCTCAAAAACGTCAATCAGACGTTTGTGAACACGCATCTCAAACTGTTCACGGCTTTTCTTATAGACATGAGGACTTTTAATTACCGTAAACGTAGACTTCCTAGTTGGCAAAGGTATTGGACCGGCTAAACTAGCACCAGTTCTCAAAGCTGTATCGATTATTTGCTTGGCTGCCTGATCAATCACCTTGTGATCGTAGGCCTTTAAACGAATCCTGATGCGTTGTTTAGTTTCGGTCTTAACTTCAGCCATATATCTAATAGTTTCTTACTTAACTACCTTAGTGACAACTCCAGCGCCAACGGTTCGTCCGCCTTCACGGATAGCGAAGCGTAGACCTTGATCCATAGCAATCGGGGCTAGTAGTTTTACGTTGAAGGTAATTGTGTCTCCAGGCATCACCATTTCTTTGTCTGCTGGTAGTTCAACTTCTCCGGTAACGTCAGTGGTTCTGAAGTAAAACTGCGGCTTGTAGCCCTTAAAGAACGGTGTGTGACGTCCGCCTTCTTCTTTGGTAAGAATATAGACTTCACTCTCAAATTCGGTGTGGGGGGTAATTGTGCCCGGTTTTGCCAAAACTTGACCACGTTCAATGTCGTCGCGTTCAATACCGCGCAAGAGGATACCGGCGTTGTCTCCGGCACGTCCTTCGTCCAGCTGTTTCTTGAAAGCTTCAATACCGGTAACTACTGACTTAGTGGTTGGACGAATGCCAACAATCTCAACTTCGTCGTTCATTTTTACAATGCCGGCTTCAATTCTTCCGGTAGCCACAGTACCGCGTCCCTTAATTGAGAAAACGTCTTCAATTGGCATCAAAAATGGCTTGTCGAGACTACGAACCGGTTCCGGAATGTAGTCGTCCATAGCTTTAACTAGGGCCATAATTGAATCTTCGCTCTCTTTATCGCCTTCCAAAGCCTTAGTGGCTGAGCCGCGAATAATCGGGCAGTCACGGTCGAAGTCGTACTTAGCTAGTAGGTCACGAATTTCTTCCTCAACTAAGTCAACTAGTTCTGGATCGGCGAGGTCCATCTTGTTCATGTAGACCAAGATACTTGGAACACCTACCTGACGGGCAAGAAGAACGTGCTCACGAGTCTGAGGCATTGGGCCGTCAGCAGCGCTAACGACTAAAATTGCGCCGTCAATCTGCGCGGCACCGGTAATCATGTTCTTGACGTAGTCAGCGTGTCCGGGCATGTCCACGTGAGCGTAGTGACGCTTTTCGCTTTCATATTCCTGGTGCGATGTGGCAATCGTAATACCACGAGCTCTTTCTTCAGGAGCCTTGTCAATCTGGTCATAAGGAACCGGCTTATTTATGTCACTTGGCAAACGCTTCGCTAGAACTGCGGTAATAGCGGCCGTAAGCGTAGTTTTACCATGGTCAACGTGCCCCATAGTGCCGACGTTAACATGCGGTTTGGTGCGATCGAATGTAGCCATATTCTTAACTTCTCCTTGCTAATGTAAGCGTCAAGATGAGTTTTATTCAAAGTCTCTTTTCGCTTACTAGATAATTATATTTAAGCGTTAGTTAACAGAAATACTATTAACAGACCCACGCTTTTTACCGTCGCTAGTATAGAGAAAAGCCACACCTTTGTAAAGGGGTAAGCTTTTTATTTTCGACTATTATTTGATTTTTTGAGCGGTGCTTAGCGTTTTTTAGCAATAATGCTTTCAGTAACGTGAGAAGGAACGTCCATGTAGCGGTCAAGTTCCATCGTCGAGCTGGCTCGCCCCTGAGTCATAGATCTTAAGTTGGTGGTGTACCCAAACAATTCGGCCAATGGAACAAATGCTGTAATCTCTTTAACCCCGTTGGCTAGATCTTCCATGCTTTCAATTCGACCGCGTTTAGAGTTTAAGTCTCCAATAACGTCACCCATGAAACTTTCCGGACAAACCACAACCAGCTTCATAATAGGCTCTAATAATACCGGATTGGCGCGTTTAACACCTTCTTGAAGAGCCATTGAGCCAGCAATCGAAAATGCCATTTCCGAGGAGTCGACGTCGTGATAACTACCGTCATATAGCTCTGCCTTAATATCTACTACCGGGTAGCCGGCAATGACACCGTTAGACAAGGCCTCTTCAATACCCTTACGGACCGCTGGAATATATTCACTGGGAACGGTACCGCCGCGAATCGAATTATTAAACTCAAACCCGGCTCCAGCTTCGTTTGGCGACAGCCTAAGCCAGACGTCTCCGTATTGACCACGACCGCCGGTTTGACGGATGTACTTACCCTGGACTTCGACATCACTTTTTCGTATCGTTTCTCGGTAGGCTACCTGTGGCTGACCAACGTTAGCTTCGACGCCGAATTCGCGTTTCATGCGATCAACAATAATGTCTAGGTGCAGCTCACCCATTCCAGAGATGATTGTCTGACCGGTTTCTTCATCAACACGGATCCGGAAGGTTGGGTCTTCTTCAGCTAAACGCTGTAGGGCCAAACTCATTTTCTCTTGGTCAGCTTTAGTCTTTGGTTCGATAGCAATCGATACCGGAGGCTCTGGGAAGGTTATACTTTCAAGAATAATCGGGTGACTAACGTCGCAAAGCGTATTACCGGTGGTCGTTCCCTTAAGTCCGACAATCGCCGCAATGTCCCCAGCCTTGACTTCGGCAAGATCCTCGCGTTTATCGGCCTGCATACGAACAATCCGGCCGACTCGCTCTTTTTCATTAGTCGAACTGTTCAAAATATAGCTTCCGGCGACGATTTTGCCGGAATAAACTCTAAAGTAAGCCAACTTACCGACAAACGGGTCGGTGGCAATCTTAAATGCCAGGGCACAAAAAGGTTCACTAGTGTCCGGCTTACGTTCAATCTCTTCGCCTGTCTTGGGATGCTTGCCCCAGGTTACGCCGCGATCGTTCGGACTAGGCAGTAAATCGTTGACGAGATCAAGCAGTTTTTCGACAATTACACCCCGTCCATCACCGCCGGTTACAGGGTAGAATTTACCGGATAAGGTAGCGATTCTAACGGCGTGACGAATGTCATCTTCGCTCATTCCTTCTTCGCCAACTTCCAGATACTTCTCGAGCATCGGTTCGTCTTCAGATACGGCGTTCTCAATTAGAAGCGAACGGTAACGCTTAGCTTCATCGATCATATCTTCGGGAACCGAGGTTTCGACTAGTTCATGGTCGGTATATTCTTTATAGGTGTAAGCCTTCATGCTGATTAAATCAATAACGCCGTTAACGGCTTGTTCGAATCCGATCGGCAAATGAATTGGGAAGGCTTGCTTACTAAGTCGAGCATGAATCGATTCCAACGATTTATAGAAGTCACCACCGGTCTGATTAATCTTATTAATAAAACAGATTCGAGGCACATTGTATTTATCGGCTTGACGCCAGACAGTTTCACTTTGGCTCTCAACGCCCATTTTGCCGTCGAATACTACCACCGCACCATCTAAGACACGTAGACTACGTTCCACCTCGACAGTAAAGTCAATGTGTCCCGGAGTATCAATAATATTGATCTGATGCTCTTTCCAGTAGCAAGTTACAGCCGCCGAAACAATAGTTATTCCACGTTCTCGTTCTTGGGCCATCCAGTCGGTGGTCGTCTCGCCTTCGTGAACAGCGCCAATTTTATGCTTAAGGCCAGTCCGGTAAAGAATACCTTCTGTAGTGGTAGTCTTACCGGCGTCAATATGCGCAATAATGCCAATATTACGCAGTTTATCTATCGGGTAGGTGGAGTTGGCCATCGTTATATCCTAAAATCTAGTCTTTATATATTAGTTTACTTAAGGAATTACTCTTAGGTACGCGCAAAGTGAGCGAATGCCCGGTTAGCTTCAGCCATGCGGTGCGTATCTTCGCGCTTCTTGACAGCCGCACCGGTACCGTTATAGGCGTCGGTAAATTCGGCCGCCAAACGATCGGCCATGCTCATGCCTTTACGGGCTCTGGCGGCGGCTACTAACCACATGATTGTCAGGTGCGTCTGTCGCTGACCCTTTACTTCAAAAGGAATCTGATAGTTCGCACCACCGACACGGCGGGAACGGGTTTCAGTTAAAGGCTGGATATTCTTGTATGCTTGTTCAAAAACATCAAGCGGGTTATCTACCTTAAGCTTAATAGCCGCTGACTGCATCGCGGTATATACTAATCTTTCGGCTAATTGCTTCTTGCCGTCTAGCATTACCCGGTTTATTAAGCGCTGTACTAAAACGCTGTTATACATCCGGTCTGGTTGAATATCTCTAGTGAAGGCTTTGGTTTTCTTGCGTGGCATGGTTATTTAAGCTTTCTTTGCTCCGTATTTACTACGTCCTTGCTTTCGGTCGTTTACTCCCTGAAGGTCTAACGAACCACGTACGATGTGGTAACGCACACCTGGCAAGTCCTTAACGCGACCGCCACGAACTAATACAACGGCATGCTCCTGTAAATTATGACCTTCGCCGCCAATATAGGCCCAGACTTCATAGCCATTTGTTAATCTAACGCGGGCCACTTTCCGCAGAGCTGAGTTTGGTTTCTTAGGAGTCTTAGTCGTAACCTTAATGCAAACACCCCGTTTAAACGGTGCCGGTTTCTCATATCCGGTAGTTTTAAGGTTGTTTACGACACGCTGCATCGCCGGCGACTTACTTTTAGTCGTCACTTTAGTGCGCGGTTTTCTAACTAATTGGTTAATGGTTGGCATTATGGTTGTGTGCTTTAGGCTGGTGCTTTATGACCCTTTAGCAGTGATTGCGATAACTACTTGATGAAGCTCGCTTAACTACAATGTTTGGGCTTAGGGTCTACCTTAAAACTATCCTTCTCTTTAAATTACTTAATTTCGTTTAACCGCATTCTATCAGATAAGACGGGTTAAAATCAACTGACGTACGATTCCTGCTCGATTTCACTTCCTTCACTCAGGTCTTCTTCTTCAGAAACGTAACCGGTACCGACAGGAATTTTACGTCCTAAAATGACGTTTTCCTTAAGACCAAACAAGCGATCAATCTTTCCTGATGCAGCGGCTGCAATCAGTACCCTGGTGGTGTCCTGGAAAGAAGCTGCCGAAAGGAATGAATCAGTAGACAACGAAGCCTTAGTTATACCAAGCAGCAACTGGATGTAACGGGCTGGTTGCTTACCTTCGGCGACTAATTTTTCGTTAGCATCACCCACTGCAAGTTTAGAAACAATGTCTCCGGTAACAAATTCACTGTCGCCGCTATCTTCTATTTGAACACGGCTGAACATCTGACGCACAATAATCTCAAGGTGCTTATCTGCAATATTCTGACCTTGGCCGACAAAAATCTTCAAAATTTCGTTCATGATGTAACGCTGAGTTGACTCAACTCCTTGTAAGCGCATGAGGTCGTGAAGATTAATCGAACCGTTAGTCAGTCTTTGGCCGGCAACTACCTTGTCACCATCAGCAACAAGCAGCTGTTTAATGCCTGGAATTTCATAGCGCAAAACACTTTGTTTGGTTGGAGTAATTTGGAGGGTCGTATCGCTAACGCTAAGCCGACCGGACATTGGCGCAATTAACGGATCACTTCCGTCTTCGCTTGAGGCAATTACATCGCCAACTTGAACATCTGTGCCGCTAGCCAGTTTTGGCTTTCGATCGCCGATTTCAAAGCTCAGGTTTTTCTTGCTATGAGAGGTAATTTGCACTACGTAATGATCGCCATCTTCCCAAGCATTAACCGTACCGCTAATGTCTGAGAGGTACGCCACACCCTTAGGGGTTCGGCACTCAAATAACTCTTCAATACGGCTTAGACCTTGGGCAGCATCATCGGCCACCAAGGCGCCGGAACGGTGCTTGGAGTCCAGACTTAACTGAGTGCCTGGTTCACCGATGCTTTGTGCGGCAATTACGCCAATAGGGTGGTGTGAGCTAACTAGTTTTCCGGTAGCCGGGTCGACACCATAACTACGGCTTGGGACACCGCGTACGTTCATGCACGACAGAGCGCTCATTATCTTTACGCCGTCAAGTTTAGTATCGGCCTCGATAGCTTGAGCAATTTCGGGAGTAATCAGCTCACCGAGCTTAACATGCTTACCAATATTTTCAGCAGCATAGCGACCCGCTAGACGCGTTGCATAGCTAGTGCCAATAACTTCAGCGTCTTCGCGCAACATCGAAAATCCGGGATCCGCAAGATCGTCATCAATCGTAAATACGTCTTGAGATACGTCTACTAAACGTCGTGTCAAATAGCCGGCATCAGCTGTCTTAAGTGCAATGTCGATTAAGGCCTTACGGGTTCCTCTCGTACCGGTGAAGTACTCAAGAGGATCTAGTCCGCTAATGTAGCTTGACTTAATAGGGAGCTCAATCGTTCGACCGGCCGCATCTTGCAATACACCGACCATACCGACAGTCATCTTCATTTGAGAGATATTACCTCTAGCTCCTGAAGTTATAGCAATTGCCATTGAGGAGTCCCGGTTAACGGTTTGCTCGGCTAGAAGATCCTGAACCTGGCTCTCAATCTTCGTCCAGTTATCTACGACTAAACGTACTCGTTCAGGCTCGGTAATGAAGCCTTGTTCGTATTGCTCGGAGATGGCAGCAGAACGATCGTCACCGACTTGAATCAGCTCATCCATACCCTTAATTCTTTCAAAGTCGCCCATGCCCATGCTTAAACCGGATATCGTGGCATAGGTAAATCCAAGGTCTTTTAGTTCATCGGCAATTTCTGCGGTTCTCTCTTGGCCATAACGAGCGTAAACTTCGGCCATTACAGATTGCAGGCGTTTTTTGGTCATTGGCTCATCATGGAACGGGAAATCTTCCGGGAACGTCTCGTTAAAGAGAATCCTACCTGCGGTAGTAGTCCGAACCATGCCCCTGAAAGGCAAAGTTACCGGCGACTGCAAACTAAGATTTCCGCTGTCTAGGGACAAAATTAATTCATCGATGCTACTCAGAACATGGACTTT
>DAHWQR010000020.1 GCA_027340655.1 Candidatus Saccharimonadota bacterium | reverse complement strand
AAGAAGCGATTTCGAGCTGGTTGGCTACTCAGCTTCAGATATGCGGCCAAGACCTAAGGACTACCCGCGTGAGATCATTAGTGTCTATGGGATAACTCTACCTTTCCTTAGCGCCAATGGCGATACGCCAATCTCCGACCTAAGTGAAGCTTACGAAGAATATAAATCTAGATTAGGATTAGCTTATTTAAAACGCTATATTCATCGTAATGCCGCAACTTCCAGACCGACGGTTTAGCAATCTTTCCTTCAGTAACAGTCGCCGAGAGTATAGGCAATAATTACCCTAAAAAAGGTAAGACGGTTACTGTTTCTTGTCAGATTTTATAACTTGTTTACCAGTTCGAAAGACTGTTGGCGCTGACCATAAAGAGTAGCTTGCTTCAGATCGCCCACGCAGCGTTTCTACGGTTGCAATAACCCGGCGCAAAATAAACAAACCGGCAGCCAGTAAAAATAGTGCAATTGGTATTTCTAAAATTACAGCTGTCAGGAGCGATGCACCTTGCTCATTCGTGCTCCAGGATAGGGTAACGTCAAACCAGGCATCAACCGTTAATAGAGTAGCTGCAATAGTCAGCAATATTACCGATAGCTGGCGACGATGCAAAACCAGCCAAGCGGTCAGCGCAAAAATTAATGTCAGCCCGACGTCGTAACCTACCCAAGCTAGCCTCCAGCCATGGCTAGTAATCTTGGCCGGCAAACTATCATTTAGGTATACCGTCCAGGGGATAAGTAATAACGCACCTACCGAAGTAATGGCTATGATCAGCGCTCTGCGCCGGGGACTGTGAGAGGCCGGACGCGGTGCGGTTTCGTGTAACAGCCTTGCTACACGGTTACGTTCTTCGTTAGTCCAGGCTTTGACTTGTTCTTTACTAGGAATGTTCTGGTTGCTCATTAGGAGCCTTAACTTTAGTTAGCTGGATGCTTTCTTGCGCCAATAATTATACATAGCCAATATTATCGCACCTATTACTTGGAAAATTAATTAAAGTTTAGCGATTGAAGCGATTGCGGAGCTCATTGCCTGGTATGACTCGGGGTTGGCATCCTTGTTAGCCATAATGATTACGTGATCGATCCCGACGTTTCTTAGCTTAGTGGCTTCGTCAATCAGCAGCGAAGGGTTGTTGGCGATTGAGGTGCTGTCTAATCTTAAAAGAGAGGTCTTTTCAATCTCTGAAAATGGCCGTTTAATTTCTTCGCAATAGGATTTTAGTACATCCAGCTTGTGAACTAAGGCATCAATGTCCGCGGCGAAAAGGTTACAGGCATCAGCGTACTGAGCGACATAGCGCAAGGTCTTTTGTTCGCCGCCGCCACCAATCAGAATCGGTGGGTGCGGCTTAGTAACCGGCCGAGGCGACAGGTAGGGCTCCGGCAGCTGATAAATCTTACCCTTAAATTCGCTGGCATCACCTTTCCACATTTGATGAACCAATTTTAAAGTGTCCTCAAGGCGATCAAAGCGCTTAGATTGCAATGGATTAAGCAAACCCAGTGCCAGTGCTTCTTGTTCATTCCACCCGGCACCAATGCCGAAGTAAGCTCTCCCAGAGGAAACTACGTCCAGCGCTGTAACGGCATTAATCAATACTGCCGGCTCTCTATATATGACACCAGTAACTAACGTGCCTAGTTTAACCTTGCTGGTATTGCCAGCAATGAAGCCTAGGGTGGTGTAGGCCTCCATCATTGGCTCGGTATACTCGCCAATGCCCGGAAGCTGGAAAAAGTGGTCCATTACCCAAATGCTATAGATGCCAGCGGCTTCGGCTGACTGCACGATTTCTTTTAGATTTACACCTATCTTATCTGTACCACCGGGGTAATCGAAACGATTGATTTGTAAGCCGACTCTCATAGCAGACCCTCCTTTTTTATAACTTACGTAACTTTGGCAAAACTTCGCGTCCTACGAGCTTTATTGTTTCAAGCTGATTAATTGAAGTAACCTGGAAACACACCGTCTCGGCATGTAAATCATTAACTAACGGTGAGTAGATGTCTATAAAATCGCTGACTTGGCTAATTCGCTTGTAGCGTTCGAGGATTGCTGCTTTTGGCAGGCTGTCAGCTTCTTTTTGAAGTTCCGCTGGATCAGACAGAACAGCCCGACTGGGTGCCCTGAGTCCACGCCATGGCAAAAGCGCCTGCCAGGCTTCATCGTCGTTGCTGGCAAATACCGACCAGTGGCTAGCTACTAAGCGAAAATCAGGCTTATTGCTATTCTTGATACTGTCTAGGATATTGGCCTTGGTTTCATCAATCTGTTTTACGCTCGTAATAATGCCATCGCACATGGTAGCCGCTATGCTAGCCGACTTTGGACCGTCAGCCGCAAGTAAGATCGGAACTTTATTAATCGGCGGGCTGTGCAGCTTTAGATTGTTCACCTGATAATAAGCTCCGGAGTGGTTAACGCTTTCACCGGCCAATAGTCCTTGCATAATACCAATCGCTTCCTTAATCCGTTCAGAGCGTTCATTGTAATTAGGAAGCTTAAATCCAAGCGGTGCTTCATTAATGTTTTCTCCAGATCCAATCCCTAATTCAAACCGGCCAGCGCTTAATCTATCAAGAGTAGCGGCAGCTTGCGCTACAATTGCCGGGTGATAGCGAAAAAGCGGGGTTATAACTCCGGTCATAAGTCTAATACTGGAGGTAGATGCGGCAATGGCTCCTAAAGTACTCAGAGCGAAGCCGCTAGCTCCGGCATCAAACACCCAGGGTTGAAGATGCTCAGAAACCATTACTCCGTCAAAACCTTCCAGCTCCGCGAGTTTGGCCTGCTTAACTAAATCCTCGGGCTGAAATTGCTCGTCACCTAAAAACCAATAAAATTTTGTCATTAGTTAATACCCTCTTTGCTTTAGGCAAACAATAATCACCTTAATAGTCTTAGCTTCGCACAATCGGCTACCGAATTTATTAGTAACTGGTTAGGCTAGTAAACTAGACTTTAAGACCTAGTTTTTCGCCTAACGCCTGATTGCTCGGCTCAACAAGAACACTACCATCTGAAAAAATAATCGTCGGAATGCTCTTATAGCCGTGATTAATCTTGCTGACTTCCTCGGCTGCTCCTGGAACTGCATCAATATCTATATAGTCGTAGGCTATCTGTTTACTATCTAAGAATTCACGGCTACGTTTGCAGTCACCGCACCAAGGTGCGCCGTAAAGTTTAACAATTGAAATTAAATCGCTCATCTTGTCTCCTAGCTAATATCTATTCTAACAAAAGATTCGGCGAGCTCATAACCGGCACTTTGCCCTACTAGTTGGGCCATCTCTTTCACAAATTTAGCAGTATTCTTCATGTCACTAATCTGACTAGCGTGAGCCTCCAAGGCTGCCAGCTTGCGGTCGAAGGTTTTAGTTATGTCGACATAGAAATTACCGTTATCGAAATTCGTTAACAATACTGTCTTAGTTTTATGCGGCATGAAGCCTTCTTGGTACAGCTCAGGAAAGCTTAAGTGATCACGGGCTAAGGGGAAGACTGCGTCAAGGGTTGCTTGTCCGGCTGCCCGGTGGTCAGGGTGATTAATAAAGCCGCGGCGGGCAGAGTAAAGCATCGACGGATCCATAGTGATTACGACGTCCGGTTTAATGGTACGAATAGCTTTTACGATCTCTTTTTTCAGTTCCATAGTGACTTCCAACATGCCGTCTGGGTAGCCGAGAAAACTAACGCTTTTTCCGTTAATTGCCTTAACTGCCGCTCTTTGCTCGGCTTCACGAAACTTGACCAACTCTTCGGACGTAATTTCTGGATCATCACTACCCTTGCTGCCATCGGTAATAATTAGGTAATGCACCTCAGCCCCCTGACTAGCAAACATCGACATTGTTCCTGATGCGCCGAAGTCTAAATCGTCGGGGTGAGCAGCAACTCCAAGTACAACCTTGGGTTTCAGTTCAGGGAATTCTAAAGCTTGCATTTACCTAGTGTAACATTCACCGGCCGATAGACTATAATGCTTGGAATAGATGCGCATTTACGACACTACAAAAAAGCTTTACCGCCAGTTTAACCCATCGCACACCGTCAAAATTTATATTTGCGGCATTACCCCCTACGCTTCGGCGCACATGGGCCATATCTTCACCTTCATGACTTATGATCTTTTGCAGCGCCGGCTAGAGGATGGCGGCCATGAAGTACGAATGGTGCGCAATATTACTGACGTCGATGACCCGTTATACGTTAAGGCGGCAGAGCTTAATACCGACTATATTAGTTTGGCTAAAGCTGAGGTCGCTTCTTTTCATAAAGTACTGCATCTCTTAAATTTTCGGCCGACCTATGCTGAGCCAAGAGCCAGCCAGTACATTACCGAGATGGCTGACTCAGTTAAGATATTGCTCGATAAAGGTTATGCCTACTACGTTAATCAGGATATCTACTTTGATACCTCTAAGTACCCGAACTATGGTAAGTTCTCACGCTATAGCCCACTGCTGTTAAACAATCTGCTTTGTGAGCGCGGCGGCGATCCCTTTCTAGAAACCAAGCGTCAGCCGCTAGATTTTCTGCTTTGGAAGAATATTACTGATTCGGAAGATGCCGCTCAATGGCAAACGGTACTCGGTACTGGACGCCCTGGATGGCATATCGAGTGCAGCGTAATGTCCGAGATTGTGCTTGGCGATTCTTTTGATATTCACGGTGGCGGCACCGATTTAATATTTCCACACCATGAATCCGAGATTGCCCAGAATGTCGCCTTGCACGGTTCACCACTGGCAGATCATTGGATGCATGTTGCGCCGATGATTA
Organism: Candidatus Saccharimonadota bacterium; assembly: GCA_027340655.1. Lineage (GTDB taxonomy): Bacteria > Patescibacteriota > Saccharimonadia > Saccharimonadales > UBA4665 > JAJZWH01. Next base: position 18,059 of record DAHWQR010000020.1, on the reverse strand, counting down.
TGGCCGGTGAAAAAATGAGCAAATCACTTGGAAATATGGTCTTTGCTATGGACTTGCTAAAAGTTTACGAGCCAGCGGTTATACGTTTGGCGCTGATGCATTACCACCACCACATTGGCGGTGAGTGGAAGGATGATTTCCTTAATGATGCTCAGCAGTTGCTGGCCAGAGTTCGCGCGTCCGGCAAGCAGTGCGACGATTTAGCCGCCACTAAGCTTTTAGCAAATGTCCGTGAGGCGCTCGATGATGACATTAATACCTTGGAGGTCATTAACGTACTTCAAGCATTTGTCGGCCAAGCAAGCCGGGATACTGTAGCTAGCGATCAAGAACACCCATTAGTTAAGCAGACCCTGAATCTTTTAGGTCTAGTTTAGCCTGATTATTAGACCCCTAGTGTTTGGCGCGCTTACGCTTGATCGGATCTAGCTCTTTTTTGCGTAAGCGTAAACTTTTGGGTGTTACTTCAATTAACTCGTCGCGTTCAATAAAGTTCAGACATTCTTCCAAGCTAAAGATAACCGGCGGCGTAAGCTGTACTACGCCATCACTCGAGCTGCTACGCATATTGGTCAGATGCTTAGCCTTACAGACATTAATTTCCAGATCCTCCTGGTGCTTGTTAAGGCCGATAATCTGCCCGGCGTATACTTTCTCGGCCGGACCAACAAAGACGGTGCCGCGCTCTTCAGCAGTTTGCAGGGAATAAGGCGTGGTTAGCCCGGATTCAAAAGCAATAAGCACGCCGTTTCTTAATTGTTGCAGCGGAGCGCCCATCGGTTGGTAGCCAATGTTTAGTGAGTTGAGAATAACTGTGCCACGGGTGCTGGTAATAAGTGTATTGCGTAAGCCTAAAGAAGTACGGGTAGGCATCGTATAGACAAGTTTAGTTATGCCCTTGCTACCTACAAACTGCTCTTTTAGAATCGCCCGTCGATTCCCAGCCTCCATTTGTACGGCGCCGGCATACTGATCAGGAACGTCAATGACAACCTCTTCAAGTGGTTCCATGGTAACCCCATTCTCTTCATGCGTGACTACCTGCGGGCGGCCAACTTCAAACTCATATCCTTCGCGGCGCATCGTTTCAATTAACACGCTTAGGTGCAACTCGCCGCGTCCGGACACTAAGAAACCGATGCCGTCATCTTCTACGCGCAAGCTAACGTTAGTCTCGAGTTCTTTTTGCAAACGCGCACTAATCTGCCGACTGGTATTAAATTCCCCTTCCTGACCCTTAAAAGGACTGGTATTCGGGCCTAGATAAACCTGCAGGGTCGGGGCTTCGACTTCAATTGTCGGCAAAGCTTCAGGTTGCAGTGCGTCGGCAATCGTTTCGCCAATTTGGGCATCGGCAATACCCGTCAATTGGACTATATCTCCGGCTACGCCGCTAGGAGCTTCAAATCTGCTGACTCCTTGGCTCATGTAAACTTTATCTACTTTAGCCTTAGATTGACTTCCGTCTTTTTTGCATAAGACCACCTGGTCGCCAGGCTTGACTGATCCGCGCTTAATGCGGCCGATCGCATAGCGGCCTTTAAAGTTATCTGCGCCAAGCGCCGTAACCATCATTTGAAATGGCTTGTCGATCTCAATTTCCGGCGCCGGAACATGCTCAATAATTGCTTTAAAAATGGGTTCCAGATCGGCATCTGCCTCAGCATTAAGCGGTGGAGAGACCCAGGCTTTACCGGTCCGGGCAACAGCATAATATACCGGATAATGCAGCTGGTTCTCATGAACCGCCAGTTCTAAGAACAAATCTGCGAGTTCGTCTTCGACTTCGGCAATGCGCGATGTAGGTTTATCGATCTTATTAATGATAACAATCGGCTTTAGTTCCGCGGCTAAGGCCTTGCCCAGCACAAACTTGGTCTGAGGCATAGGTCCTTCCTGGGCATCGACAACCAAGATACAGCCATCGGCCATATTAAGGGTGCGCTCCACTTCACCGCTGAAGTCGGCATGTCCAGGAGTGTCGATGATGTTAATACGGTAGTCACCATGCTGCACGGCGGTAACCTTAGCGGTAATAGTAATCCCTCGTTCACGCTCCTGATCACCGCTATCCATAATCAGTTCCTGACTCATTTCGGCTTGATTGTCTCTAAAAGTATGGGATTGCTTTAACAGACCATCTACTAAAGTGGTCTTGCCATGGTCAACATGCGCGATGATGGCGATGTTACGAATCTTGTTTGGATCTTGGCTCATAAATAAAAATGCCCTCGTGCGGGCTTAAAACTTAGCTTAATTATAACATAAGCACAGTTTATTGGCAATCAATGCATCCTACGGGGTCAGATCTCTGACTTTCTCTCTTATTGAGTATTGAAAGTATAGGTCCCTAAGCCAACTTGAGTGTTAGTGCTCATTGCATATACCGTTGCGGTCCATGATCCTGCTGGCGGATTAAAACTAACGCTAGCCTGACCGCTAGCATTTGTTTGCAAATCAGGTTGCCAAAGAAGGGTGGTGCCATCTGCATTCGCGAAACTGGGTATTGCTCCCCCGCCACCGCCACAACGGCCACCGCCACTACCTACAGGAGATAGTGACGATGAAGAGGAGGTCATAATTTGCCTGGCTGCATAGAAGCTAGCAAGAATATCCGGATTAACTTGGTTTGATAGAGCAAAGGAATTGGCACTAATAATGTCCACGATCAGGGAAGTCGGTACGGCCTGATTATTGCTATCGGTAGTCGTTATATTAAGTGTCGAGGATTGATTGGCACTAATACTACTCGGAGCCTGGATAGATATATTTAGCGATTTATTCAGGGGGGCGACGTTGAACGGCACACCTTCAGAATGGTAGATTCCGTTTAAGAAGTAGTTGAAAGTTAGAGTGAATGATGGAGCAAGATTGGGGGTAACGGTAAACGAGAAAGTGTTATTTCCTTGATTTAGGTTTAGCATAGACGGATTGTAGATCCTTCCCCTGTCCATCGTAACCATCGCCCTGATAGCTGCAGGTGAATTAATGGTAAGGTTCACGACATCGCCGACCGCTAGATTGCCGGAGCTACCAGTAACGTTTAGATCATAGGTAAATGCTCCACTGGTATCTTCTTGCTCGGATAACGGATAGTTGGCTACCGAATAGTAAGTTTGTGCAACAATTGTATTTCCGTACTGATCTTTAAAACTGACCTTTAAAACCATGCTATCGCCGTTGTTGGCTAGTTGCGAAGACGGGATATCTATAGCTCCTAAACCAGAAGAGTCTGTCTGAACTGAACCAGAGGCCAGTTGGTTTGAATTGGTGCTATCTACTAAAACATACTGCAAGGTCGTGTTCACGATTGGCAGATTGTCTAGCTGGTAAGCATAGGCATCACTTACTAGATTGGCTCCCATAGGCAGCATGCTGCGCGTCGGACCAAACACTATATAGCCGTTTCCTTGATGCACGATAGCAGAATCACCCCCTGCAGCACCGACTCCGGTTTGGTTAGGGAGATTAGCTTGGACAGTTACAATCTGACTATTGCCGTCACTTGGCAACGATGCCGCATTAACCGTATAAGTAGCCTGGCCAGCGGCATTCAGTTGAACAGTTATCGGACTACCGGCTAGCTCATTTCCTCCGTAGCCGAAATTTGCTTGATTAGCTGCAAGATTATTCTCGTAATAATCTTGTGAAAAAGTGTGAACGTCGATAGTTTGATTCGCTAGTGGCTGGCCGCTAGAGTTTATTGCCTTAATTGTCGCAGTTATACTATCGCTCGGAAGATACGAAGACTTACTAAAAGCCACGCTTATGGTGTTTGCCTGGTTAGTAGTAGCGGCAATTGTAAAGCTGGCTACTGAAAGGTCATTATTAGGGTTTCCACTAATTGATTTTACAAATAGCTGATACTGATTAAAGACATCGCCTTGATTGAGCCAGCTAGCACTGGCCGTAAAGCTACCGTTAAACGTACCGTCAGCGTTAACCGGAACAGTTAGTGTCTCAACTGGAGACGGGTCACCTTTATATGTTCCGACATACAACTGAACACTGCCACCATTAGGGTTTGTGTATTGGGCGTCATTATCCAGACGCACATAACCGGCAAATTTTATGCTCTCTCCAGCGCTGTAGGTTGGCTTATTGGTAATCGCATAAACCGCCTGGGCGGTACTTAAGTTCTGATCTACCCTGATGTCCCCTCCGCTATTTAGCACATTTACTGGCACTATCGCGGTCTCGTTGTTGTATGTTGCTACGACGATATCTAAATTCTGATTAAATCCGTAACTTGCGGTCGTTAGTCCGCTAAGCGTTTGTTGACCAAGTAAATTAACCGCACCATTGAGGTTATAGAAAGAGGCGTTAGCAGTGACGTCTTGGGCGCTTGCGTAAGATTGAGCATCAATAATCGTTTTTTGATCATCTTGACGCAGCAACAAACCGAAATTACTTATGTCTATCCATACAAAACCAAGTTCTTTGCCGCTACTATCGGTAGCCACGGCAACGTAAAGTCCGTCGGGTTGAGATACGACGTAGTTTCCGCCGCTAGCTACGCTTTGACTGCTTGTAACTACGCTCAAACCCGATGTCGAAACTGCTAAATCGCTAAACTGAGGTGTTGTATAGCCGTCCAAAGTAGTATTTGCGTAAACTAACGAGCTGAGCAGGGCAGATACTGAGCCCTTATACAGCGTGACGTTGGCAGAATTTCCGACTTGACCGCCAAACTCCAGACTAAAAGTCTTATTTTGACCGGAAGCTAGAGAGGTAAGATTATCGATTAAGCCGTTTTGATCCTGGAAAGCAACCGAATCGCTAGGAATTGACGTCGTAAAGCCGTACGCCGCGGCTACTCCTAATTGCGTCCCTTGGGTGTTCTGCAAAGTCGGGTTTATCATGACCGAATACTTCACGCCCTTCGTTAAGGGCTCGGCTGGCGCAAAAACAACCTGAGTCGGTGAATCTCCCTGCTTAAAAGTGCCGTTTAAGGTTGGCGTAATAAACATGTTGTTCAGTAGCTTATCGGCATTAATCGGCTCATTAAAATTCAACGTCAAAAGAGATGATGTGTTGACATTCGTGGCATTATTACTCGGTGACGTCGATACTAATCTAAACTGAACTACTTTAGCCTTAAAACTTCCGACGGTAATATATTGATCGTGTGGACGTGCTAGCTTCCAATAACTAAGACCCCCGGCCAAAACGACTACAAGCAACAAAAAGACTACTACGAAAGATTTCGACTTAAATATCCGCTTCCGCCACGAAGTCTTTTTGGCTTGATTGTTGCCAAAAGAAGCTGGAGCTACGGTTACCGGTGGCGTCGATACGATACTCTGATTAGTTTCTGTTGGATGCGAATCATTCTCATCGGGAGGGGTTGCTGAACTGGGATTGATTGTCATGGCTCCTAAATTTTCGTTGGGGTCAGAAGGAGCCTCTGGATTGCTGACTTCAGGATGCAACTCATCTATCTTAGCCTCTTCCCCGGGATGATTATCCATGTTGAGTTAAGCATAATCATCTACATGGACAATTGCAAATAATGCTAACTGCTGTGCCGTTAATAATCGGCCCGTACTGATTATCCTGTTGATTAACTCAGCGCCTAAGCCGAGCCTGAAAAGAACTTTCCATTTTGATTTGTTTTAATGGTGCGAATTCAAGAAAGCCAGGTAAAAAGCGAGATAGACCATAACTATACCGATGTTGAAGATCAGGCGCTCCCGGAAACGATGCCTAAAGAATAGCAGGTCTGCAGCAACTACGGTCACTACCATTGCCAGAAGATAAACTACGGCCGTTATGTTCCTGCTCATCTGCTGTGTTGCGCCCTTCCGTTTTTAAATTATATCCTCTCTATCTTAGTCAACAAAGAGCCGAGCTGCTTGCTATATGCCGCTCAGACACTACCTATATACTAATGATTTAAAAGATAATTAAGAAGAACTAACGCGTCGTTATGCTCTTCGTCCTTAGCTGAATACACCAGAACAACAGGGCCCGATTGAATTTCAGCAAGCAAACTTTCTACGGCAGGCTTGTTGGCTTCCAGCTCAGCTAAATAACGCTTCTGGAATTGCGGCCATTTATCCGGATCGTGACTAAACCATTTTCTTAACTCGGCGCTCGGCGCAATCTCTTTCAGCCACAGATCTATCTGGGCTTCCTTTTTACTGATTCCGCGTGGCCATAAACGGTCAATTAAAATGCGCTTTCCTTCTTGGGCTTCAAAAGACACATAAACTCGTTTGATGCTAACTTGCGGTTGTCTCAACTTGGTCCTTTGAGAGTCCTTAGGAAATTAATAGCCGGGGAACTCTTCAGTCTTAATGTTATCCTCATTAACATTTAGACTTACTAGTAGCTGGCGCATAGCCTTAACCATCCCTTCCGGACCAGAAAGATAGTAGATAGGAACGTTTAGATCGCTAACATGGCGCCTAATCATCTCTTCGTCAACGTGCCCACGTTCGCCGTTCCAGTCTTCAACTGTTGAGTCAGTAACTACCGGAACAAACTTAAAGTTCGGGTTATTGGCTGCAAAACTCGCAAAATCCTCAGCAAATGGCTCATCAGCTACTGTTCTATTGGCATGCAGCAATGTTATTTGCTGCATGCTCTTATCTTGAGTGGCCTGCGCTATCATGCTGCGCACCGGCGTAACGCCAATACCGCCAATAATAAATACTGCGGGTATAGACTCGGTCTTATGCAAGGTAAAATCCCCGTAAGGACCGTCTAGTTTGACTTCAGAGCCGTTCGGTAGCTCCTTAAGTACTCTTTTGAATGCCGTGTCGCGCATCCTGGTAGCGACCGCTATACGCTCCTCATAAGGCGCAGTGATAAAAGAGAAGGCCCGGGTATTGCCCTCTTCATCGGTTTCTGAGGGATTAATTAGCGTGTAGTCGGCGAATTGTCCTGCCCGATAGCTAAAACCATCCGGTTTTTCAAAGTAAAAGACCATCGTATCTCTAGCGATAACTGCTTTATCTACTAATTTAAGGTTCGTGCTCATCAAGTCCTCCTTTTATAAGTTGTTCCTTGTAAAGCTTTATTTCTTTGTTAATTCTTGATCTTTATATAACTACTAAATAAATTGTGTTTTCTAGCTTAAGTTATAAAATACGGCCAGTTGCCAGCATTTCACATTACTAAGTATAGTTTACGTTGGAAAGTAATTCTTCAATAAAAGGAAATCATAAGCTATTAATAAGGTTAGTCGCTTAAAGTGTACTAAAGTAAGGGATAGACATACCAAAGATTCGGAAAGGTGTCTTGTGCCCGCAAAGATAGCCAGACAAAAAGGTTGGGGATGGGTAGTAACTCAGGTAGTTTTACTACTTGTACTATTGTTTGCGCCACTAATCGCGCCAATATATGTGCCGACTTGGCTAGGAGTGCTGGCGATTATTATTGCGGCTTTAGGCATAGGTATCAGTTTCGTGGCTTCACGAAATTTAGGCACCGCCTTAACGCCAACCCCTGTGCCTAGAGATAACGCCACGCTGCATACAAATGGTTTGTACAGGCGTATGCGACATCCGATATACACTTCAGTGCTTCTGGTGGCAACCGGCATCGCTCTTTACCGATTAGCCTGGTCATCAATTGTGCTATGTATAGCGGTCTACGTATTCTTTTACTATAAAAGCCGGCATGAGGAGAAAATGCTTTTAGACAAGTACCAAGGGTACCGAAAATACCAGGCTACAACCGGCCGTTTTTTTCCAAAACTTGGCAATTCAGAAAACAATAAATAATTACGAGGAGAAAACTCTATGCATGACAATCATCAACACCATCACCATCAATTCCGTTATAACGAAGAGGAACGCCTAAAGCGGCAGGATCCGGTTAAGATACTCGAGAGTAGCGGTTTAAAGCCGAGCATGACATTCATTGATCTTGGCAGCAACGAAGGTTTTTTTACTTTGCCGGCCGCTAAAATAGTCGGACCAAAAGGACAGATTTACGCAGTAGATGTTGATAAGCAAGCCATAGAAACACTAAACCAAAAGTTAACGAATCTTGGGACCAGCAACTTCGGTACGGTTAGCGGTAGAGCTGAGGATACGGTTTTTGGGAAAGGCATTGCCGACTTTGTGTTTCTAGGCACTGTACTTCACGATTTTGCCGATCCGCTTCAGGTCCTTAAAAACGCAAAAACAATGCTCAAGCCCAGCGGCAAATTAGTAAACCTCGATTGGCGGAAAATAGCGACCGTTATGGGGCCGCCGTTAGATATTCGTTTCTCTAAAGCAAAATCTAGAGCTTTGATTGAAGAAGCCGGAATGCGCGTTACAAGTGTCAAAAACTACGACGATAGTTACTACCTAATAGAGGCGGTTGCCTAAAGTACTCGTAGCATACGCTATAATTAAACCTATGAGTGATAAAGTTTTATACCAATGCCCTGTCTGCGGACTGCACTATGAGAGCGAAGAAACCGCTAAAGAATGCGAAGCCTACTGCACGCAGCACAACGGTTGCAGCATGGACATTACTAAGCTTTCAGTTGAGCGTTCCGAAACTAACAAGAAAGAATAGTTTCCTAGAATTCTGGCGTCAGCGCGAATAATTAGTCTGTTTATATTTAAGCGATAATTTAAATAGCCCCATAGAATATTCATTCGGACCCGAGGACAAGAGTAATCAAGTATGTTATGACATTGATTATTTGTTTTGGGTGTATTATGAGGTAGCAACGTTTTGGTGGTGCGCAATATTTAATATTCGCAGTGTTGTAGGGAACGCTTCTTTTAAAAAGAGGAGATTAAAGCGTATGAAGCAGTGAGCTAGAAATACCTAAATTATCCTTATAAGTTAGTAATTAATAATCTTTTAGAAAGAAGTAGATATGTTAAGAAGAATAATCTATTCAGGTGGAATACTCGGCATACTAAGCTTGGTATTTGTCCAGTCCGGGAGCTTTGCTGCCTTTACGGCAACTGCCAGCGTCAAAAATAACATTGAAACCGGAAAGTTTTCTTTAGCAGTCACGCCTGACTCGAACAGTGTTACAGTTACTGGTGTTGACTCATTTGATGCTAACTACGCAACACAGGCGGGCGGCAGTTTGAGCAATATAACCCCCAGCCAATTGCAATTAAACCTCGGCTACCTGACCCCCGGCATAACCTATTCTTACTCATTTAATGTTTGGGACAATGGTACTCTGCAGGGTCTAGTAAACAACATCGTATACACCCCCACCACCAATCCAAACATTAACCAGTACGACCTTGAAAAGGATCTAACGGTTCAAATCTATGATGGCCAAGGAAACCTTATGGGTACAACGACCGCCAACAACCCCTATACATTTAGTACTAATGGCTATACTGGGGTCCAGGGGGATGGAGGGCACTATTTTGGTCCGGACTTCATTCAGCCTGAACCAAATGGTACAACTGGGGTTACCGAAGGTTCGGCAACCTATAAAGTTGTAATCACCTATGCAGGAGGTTACTACAACAACAACTACGGAACGAACCCCCTAATTAGTCAAAATAACGAAGAGGGAGTTACAATTGCACCGTTACTAACGGTCAATGGCAACACACTTTAAATAAAATCAGTTAAGTCTGGCCGATTGGCATCCAAAAACGTCTTTCGGCCAGATTTTTATCTATATGGAAAAGCTTAGAATCCTTAGCTCTAAACTCCGGGTCTTGCGTCGTCTGAAACCAAGGCAGATATTCGAGGCAGTAGTTCTAGCCTGCCTAGTAGTTGGGTTTATTATTATGAGCGTCGCCATTTTATCAGGGAAATGGCAGATTAGACCTATCCTATCCGGAAGCATGCAACCCGGTTTTTCAATTGGCGGAGTAGCAATCACGCAAACTATACCCACCAGCCAATTGAAGGTAGGTGATGTGGCAGTGTTCCATCCCCCTTTTATGAACAGCACAACATATATTCACCGGATAATTTCAATCAGCAAGTCAAACAACCATTACATCATTCAGACCAAGGGTGACGATAACCCGACCAAAGATCCTTGGTTGCTTCAAATAACTTCAAAGAATTCATACATAACCCGATTCACACTACCATTTATTGGCTATTTAGCAGTGTGGGTTCATTCATATAGCGGAAGAAAAGTTCTTTTAACAATAGCTGGAGTCCTAGTCATAATTTTCCTTATGACTTTGTCCTTAGATATAGAGAAAAAGAGACGAAACCGTAAAAACCTAACAGAAAATTCAAAACAAGATATTAAGCAAAAGCCAAAACGAGAGCAAAAAAACAGGAGGTAAGCCCTACTCAAAGGTTTATGGACTAAACGAGTCTGGCTTCTATTAAGATAACCAGAAGTAGAATGGAAAGTAAGCCAAATAAAAAGGCGTATTCGGCAATCGTTTCGAAAAGCTTACTGCGCTTATCGTTAACGGATCTAATGGATAAAAATGAAAAGATGGCGCTAAACGTAAATATAATCACGGTTAGCGAAGCGAACTGATCAACATGGGTCTTATGAATCAGATTCAAAGTTCTTATCGTCGTAACCGCTATGAAGGAGAAGCCCAGCAAACTAGCTGAGGCATTAAGTATATGTTCGTTCTTGTTCTTTCCCATAACACATACTAACCCTAGCAGAGATCCCTGTTATTAGACTTAAGCAATCTACCCGAAGCTCAGTCCATATTCATCCTAGCTTTAAAGCAAGGCATGGCTTTTATTAGAAGAGCGAACTTGTGCTAAGTTTAAGACTTGTTTGAGCGCCATTGCCGCCAGATAAGACGGTGTACGGGTATCCATTTAGGAATATCTCTTATTCCGGGAATGAAAGGCACTGCAAGTAGAAGCATGGTAGCGAGACCGGTCAGGTATATTGCAATTAGGTCGACATTAAAGGAAGTGCTAAAGCTTGGTATCTGGTACCACAGCGTATACAGCCATAGCCATGGTTGACCGGGGAAGGACCCCGATTCATTCATTACTCCCCACTGTTCGCCTGTCATATGCTGAGCTTTAGCCAGCGAGGCGAAATAGTTTCCATCCTCGATGAATAATAAAGGCTTCGTGTAATCAGTACCGTAAAACGGCGCCTCGGCAAGTAAGTCGGCATCAATCGCACCGCTCTGAGCTAATGTAAGCTCGTTAGCTATCAGTGTCGGCACGGGACCATCATTAGCCTTAGGGACTATCGGTTTGCCATTCTTAAAGCTAACTTTATCAACTGCCTGTAAATATGCCTGATCCCAGACTTTCTGTTGAGCGGAGCTAGCCTTGTTGTAACGATTGAGCGCGACCTGGAGGCTGGAGTTGCCTGGGGCTAGTTTCTGCAGCGGCTGAAGCACGAAAGCTTGTGCGGTCTTAATAGGCTGGTGTACCCCAGCTAGAGATTCCCAGGAAACAATTAATTTCTGCGAAGCATTTGGCGTGTTGTTATATGGAGGTCCATATTTTGCAGTCTCACTAGTGCCGGCAAGTTCGCTTGTCGCGGTAGCCATAAAGTCAGCTGGTGCAATCTTCGCCCAGGTGGAGATAGTAACCGGTGGCTCATCAGGAGAAGAAAAAAGACCGGCAAGCACGAGAACGAGAGCTAGAACGATTAGAGTTGCGAGCGAACCCTCTTTTATAATGTCATAACGCTTGGTTGCGCCACGCCATTCTCCGGCTTCGGCCTTTTTAAGAGCTTTTTTCTCGGCACGACCATGCGCTTTTTGAATTGGGTGGGAAACGCCTCTTACCCGGACAAGTACGATATGCACGGTGACAAAAGACAAAAGCAGAATCGGGATTATGACAATGTGCCAGGTCAGCATCTGGCCAAAATTCATCAGATTGAAGAAAGATCCGAGACCAGTGGCATTGATTGCGTCTTTGCCGTTAGTGGCAATCCATTGGGAATCGAAATTCTGCTGCGAGAGATAGCCGGTAAAGCTTTCAAGGATAGATATCGCAAAGGCCAGTACACCAGTCATCCAAGTTAAGGCCCGTTTCCCTCGCCAAGCTGCCATCCAGAACTTACCCCAAAGATGAATCACCATGAAGGCCATAAATAGCTCAACACTCCAAAGATGGGCGCTGTTAACGAAATGGCCGAGCGAACTTTCATGCCACCAGTTGACGCCACCGATTGCCAGTACGGCGCCAGACAAGATCACTACTCCTAAAGCTGCTAGGGTAGCTACGCCAAAAACATAGATCCAAGAAGCTACATATGCCGGCTGGCGATCCGGCAGCAATTTTGTCGGCGGCAAGATGTGCAAGAAGAAATGACGGACTTTATAAGTCAACATCTTTTTATCTTCAGCGGAAACGTTAGACTCGTCTGGCTCCTGATGCTCGGGCAGCGGCGGCTGAAGCTTGGTTTTTGGGAAAGGCAGCATAATTGCCAGTCCGAAGATCACAATCATCAGAGCAATAATAATTAAGTTAGCAACTGAAATTGTAAAGAACGACCAGTTGAGATAGTGCTGCGGGTGGTTCAGATTTATGACTGCTGCAAGATAATTAAGCATGTTTATTGAATCAAATTAACATTAGCATTATCTCCAGATGCTTTGTTACAGTCAAATATTTTGTATGAAAAGTATCCCGCGTTGCACAAGAGATGCGCTTTATTTATCTGTAGTAGGATTCCTATTTCAGAGTTAATACTTAGCTAATCGGATCGGCGAGCGCAATAATCTCCGTAACAGTGTCAACGTCGGGTATATTTGCGGTCAAAGTCATAATTAGCGGCTCGGGGGTTCGGCCCTCAATAATCTGAGGAATAGTAATGTTCTTGCGCTTGATGGCCAGTGAAACGATTCTAAGAATCATCGGCTCATAATCCAGGTCGATATTTAGTACGCAAGCCTTAGGAAATGAGCCATAACCGCTAATTAAACTCGGGATTAGATTAGCCTCTAAAAAGTTGGGCCTTCCAGTTGCGTCGAGACGAATGTCGATACGACCGTAATCCTGGCCGCCTAATGCATGAAAAGCACCCAGGGCAAGCGTGTTTACGCTTTTCTTAATATCTTCATCAACTATCTCAAGCACGGATTCGGCATTTCGCGCTTTAACCTGACTGCTCAATAGACGCGCACCATTATTATCCGGCGGTGCAACGAGCTCTATTGGTAGCGCCAGGTAGTTATTAGTGAACTCGTCTTTTAAAATAGCCACGCTAAACTCCCGGCCGGGTAAGTACTCTTCAATCAAAGCGTCAGAATGCAAATTTGTAATAATCGAGCTCACTTTAGAGCTTAGCTGATTGAAATCCCTAACCACTGACTGACTATCGATGCCCAATCCACCGCCCCGGTTGGCAGGTTTAACGAATAATGGATAGCCTAGCAATAGCTCAGTCTTTGTTAGCTGGCTTGGGTCACTTACTACTTGAAACGGTGAGCTCTTTAGGTCGTAATCCATTACGCGCTGTTTGGCTAAAGGCTTGTTGCGTTCAAGCTCGTGAGCTTTTTTGGCCGAGCCGGTATAGGTAATATGATGACTGTCTAGAAATTCACTGAGCCAGATCTTTTTTGGATCGCTAAAGCCCAGCAATGGGTCGGAGGGAATAAATTCCATACCCAGAAATACAATATCCGGCCGGGCAGCAGCAAGTGACCTAAGATCGTTAAGGTTATTTATAACGCTTAAACCCACTTGGGTAAAATGCCGCGCCAGTACGCCGAATATTGATTTAGCGGATTCTTCGCTCATTGAACTAAGCCCGCTGGTTGAGGAGCGCACTATCTCAATATGTAAATTGCTTTTTTCCATGTGCGCAACCACCTAGCTGAGCCAACGAGTTGACTCTATGAATTATTGACTAAGGCAAATACTTGCTTAGTAAGATCTGCGGAAGCCGCCGCTGCCTCTAGAGGAGCGGTCTTCTTGTGGACGAGCTTCATTAACCGTAATTGAACGGCCGTTAAAGTCTTTACCGTTAAGTGCTGCCATCGCAGCCTTAGCTTCGTTGTCATCTGACATTTCTATAAAGCCGAAGCCTTTAGACTGACCACTGTCGCGGTCTTTAATTACTGCTGAACTGGTTACTTTACCGTGTTCTGCAAATAATGCTTCTAGTTCCTGTTCGGTGACACTGTAAGCGAGTCCGCCTACGTATAGTTTCATTGCCATGATCTTAATACCTTCTTTTAAATAATATCGCTTGCTTAATACTTATCTGCCCGCGATTATTTAAAGTCAGTAAAGACTAATAATTATGCAAACGGAGAGTTTCAGTAACTACTTGCTTATCTATAGGATAGCACAGATTAGACGCTTCTGCACGCTTTAGAGGTGATTATCTTAAACGAGACCAAGCCAGACACTTTATTTAGTAGACGTTTTAAGCTGTTAAATGCCTGTTTCAATGCAAAGAGAGCGACTGTTGATTATTTAATAATAGGTACTATAGTTAAGGATGAGACGGCTATTAATAAACACTTACATAAAAAATAAAGCATATGAGTTTAATATTCGCTGAACAGGAACCTAGGTTTCAGGAAGCAAGTGTTAACTTAGATGAAACCTCTAATGTAGGTGAGTTAGGTAGAACTATGCTTAGCGCTTATGCTCTGGAAGAACAAGCGGTCGAGCCTGCCGAGGCCCCCGAAACTATTGAAACTTTATTAGATAAGTATGAAAAACCGCTTAGTGATGGCTGGTTAGTGGAATTCCATAACCTTCCGGAAGGAGTAACCGCATATAACGCCAGTCGGGTATTTAATGTTAATCAGGTGCCACACATGCTGGTACGCGAAGAAGGTAACCGAGCCGATCAGGAGTTTACCTCAAGAGTTGCCATCTACCAGGTAAGTGAAGACGGCCGGCACTGCTGGCCCAGCGGTATATCGAACCTGCCGGAGCTAATCAGAGGCAGTATCACCCAAGATCCGGCTATTTCTTATGTACGGGGAAATTGGACCTTAAGCTGGGTAGAGGTCGAGCCGGTTAATGTTAATAGTCCGAATCAGGGGGCAAGCTGGAAATCGGTGATCGCGATTGGACCTACGCTAGATAAACTTAGCCGCTTAAGCGAAACAATTGAGTCTAGTGACGGCAATAGTCTGCTCCGTCCGGTTGAACTGCCAGACACCAAAGGAGTGCGCGCCGTAGAGCTTTTGGACGGCCGAATCGGCATAACTACCCGCACCTCTTTAGACGGAAAGTATGAGCTGCGTTATACAATTGCCGACTCTTGGGAAGATGTTACGACCGATCTTTTATGCGCCGCCAAGCCTATTAAGGGTTTAGATGGGCTAATTGCGAATGTTGACGATCGCTATGCTAAACGCTGGATTGGGCCTAATGACCAAAAGCTACTAGCAAACGGCGAGGTGTCGCTTCTGTTCCATGCCGGCCGGTTTATTGAAGACTCGATTCCGGATAGCCGCGAGTATGATGTTTTGCACTGTATCCTTACTCCGGGCACAAAAGATACACCTACTGAGGCTAAATTTATAAAGCTTCTCGCAAGAAGCGATGACTTTAATTTACCGACGGCTACTCTGCCTCCTAAACGACCAGACCTCGAGCGTGTCGCTTACCCAAGCTGCCTTATTATGCCGGCAGAGCGAAATATGGCCTCAATTTTGCTTGCTGCCCTAAGAGACTCCGGTGAAGCAGGGATTAAAGTTTCCGACCCGCTAAAAGAGTGGCGAGAAGATCACCCGGAATATGCCGATAACCCCTTCCCCCAGTCAAGCGAACAACTCACGATAGCTGCTTAAGAACTTATTCTTAATTTTATCTAGCTTAAAAGGTCGCCTCTACTCTGACGTAAAGTCTGCCGGCCACTGCCATTCCTGAACCTCAGGCATGTCAACGCCGTGCTCATCTATATATGCCTGGTGCTCAACCAGCTTCTCCTGCATCTTCTCTTTTAGAGCCTCGGCCGCATCTCCCTGAAGACCGACCCTCTCAATAACATCCATAACTAAATGGAAGCGGTCCATGTCGTTACGCACCGTCATATCAAAAGCCGTAGTGATCGTTCCCTCTTCTTTGTAGCCACGGACATGCATGTTGCGGTTGGTGCGGCGGTAAGTCAAACGGTGAATTACCCAAGGGTAACCGTGAAAGGCAAAAATTATTTCTTTATCTTTAGTAAACAAGGTGTCGTATTCAATGTCAGTCATACCGTGCGAGTGTTCGCTGTCCGGCTCTAGACGCATCAAATCTACGACATTAATAACCCGGACTTTTAGATCCAGTAAGTGTTCGCGCAGAATCGATACCGCAGCTAGAGTTTCCAGCGTTGGAACGTCTCCGGCGCAAGCCATCACCACGTCCGGCTCACCTCCCTGATCGTTACTGGCCCAGTTCCAAACTCCAAGCCCTTTCGTGCAGTGATCAATAGCTTCATCTATCGACAACCACTGCGGACTATCGTGTTTCCCGGTAATCGTCAGGTTAATGTAATTGCGGCTTTTTAGGCAATGGTCCATTACCGACAATAAAGTATTTGCGTCCGGCGGCAGGTAAATCCTGACTACTGAAGCCTTTTTATTGAGCATATGATCAATAAAGCCTGGGTCCTGATGCGTAAAACCGTTGTGGTCCTGACGCCAGACGTGAGAAGTTAAGAGGTAGTTTAAAGAAGCAATCGAGTGGCGCCAAGGCAATTCCGCAGACATCTTAAGCCATTTGGCATGCTGGTTCACCATCGAGTCGACAATCCTAATGAAAGCTTCATAGCTATGCAGTACCCCGTGTCGTCCGGTGAGCAAATAACCTTCCAGCCAGCCTTCGTCCTGGTGCTCGCTTAGCATTGAGTCAAAAACCGCACCGCTTTGGTCAAGAAACTCATCCGTCTCTCGCGTCCTGGCATTCCACTGGCGATTGGTAACTTCAAAAATGGCTTCAATACGGTTTGAGATAGCTTCGTCCGGGCCGAATATCCGGAAGTTATGCTGACTCTCATTAAGCTTGATTACATCACGTAAGTACGGGCCAAGGGCATGCATATTTCCGGCATTGACAATACTGCGGCTGGGAATTGGTACGGCATAATCCCGAAAGTCGGGCAGTCTGAGTTCTCTTAGGAAACCGCCGCCGTTACTGTGCGGATTGGCTCCCATGCGCTTCTCGCCGCTCGGCGACAATTCGGCCAGCTCATGCACTAAGCGCCCCTGATCGTCAAACAATTCTTCCGGCCTATAGCTTTTGAGCCAGTTTTCAAGGACAGCTACGTTTTGGGGATGATCTTTATCTACCGGCAATGGCACCTGATGTGCCCGGAAAGTATTTTCGTTAGGTTTGCCGTCAACCATTTTTGGCCCGGTCCAGCCTTTTGGCGAATTAAGAACAATCATCGGCCAACGCGGGCGCGTAGAATCGTTATTATCCCTGGCATTGGATTGGATACGCCGGATTTCGCTTATCACCTCCTTAAGCTTGGCCGCCATCAACTGATGCATTAGCTGCGGATCGTCACCTTCAACAAAGTACGGCGTCCATCCGTATCCTCTAAGCAGCTGGTCTAATTCTTCATGCTCGATGCGGGCCAGCACGGTTGGGTTGCTGATCTTGTAACCGTTAAGATGCAGAATCGGCAGTACCGCGCCGTCAGTTTTCGGGTTCAGAAATTTATTAGAGTGCCAGGAGGTGGCCAGCGGTCCGGTCTCCGCCTCGCCGTCACCAATTACGCAGGCCACCAACAAGTCGGGATTATCGAAGACGGCACCGAATGCATGGCTTAAGGAATAGCCGAGTTCGCCTCCCTCATGCATCGAGCCGGGGACTTGCGGCGAAACATGGCTTGATAAACCGCCTGGGAAGGAAAACATTTTAAACAGCCGCGCCATGCCGGCCTCATCTTGCGTTACTTCTGGGTAGACTTCACTAAAAGTACCCTCGAGATAGGTATTGCCGACTAGAGCCGGACCACCGTGCCCGGGACCGGATATGTAGAGCATATTTAAGTCATATTCTTTAATTACCCGATTGAGGTGGGCATAGATAAAGTTTTGGCCGGGGGTCGTGCCCCAGTGTCCAAGAAGCAGCTTTTTTACATGATCCAGCTCCAGCGGCTGGCGAAGCAGCGGGTTGGCGGCAAGATAAATTTGACCTACCGACAAATAGTTGGCGGCGCGCCAATAGGCGTCAATCTTACGCAGTGCTTCAGCATCAAGCGGATTTTCGTT
>DAHWQR010000035.1 GCA_027340655.1 Candidatus Saccharimonadota bacterium | reverse complement strand
GTTGCCGCCACTATTTATAGTTTCTCTTGCATCGGCTGGCGTACAGGATGTAGCCAAGCCGCCGGAAACCTTATCGATGACCTCGCTTGACGCGCCTGAGCCCTTGCCGGTATACCACGATGGAAAGATTTCAGTACTCGGACCAGGTTCTTCAGACCCAAGTCCAACGTGAACGGTCTGAACATAAGCCGGTAAGACCTTAATATCACTAGGCTGAACCCAGTTAACGGGTTTCTCATTAAGCATACTAAGCGCGTCTTGCATCCAATATCTGGTCATCGGTTCAGTAATATATTCCATTTGTCCGGCAGCTAGAACAGTGTTTACCGTGTGGTAAGCAGCCCAAGAGATAACCGCATATTGAGTGTTCCAGCCTGCCATTAAACCGCTTTGATTACTATTTGTGGTCCCGGTCTTAACGGCTATATCCCAGCCATTGTAGCGCTGCCACTTGTAGCCGCCTGAACTTAGCGGAGTACAGGTAGTAGCCGAACAGTAACCTGGAAGGTATGAGGCCCTCGGGTCGCTAAGCATATTGTCCATAATGTAAGCCGTATCGGTTTTAAGAACCTGGACTGGCTTTGGCTGCTTCCATTGGTAAATGGTTTTACCTGAAGAGTCGGTAATGCTTAAGATATAGGTTTGTGGAATTTCCTGACCTAAGCGGGCAAGGGTAGCTAGGCCATTGACAGTTTGATCCAGGTGCAGATAGCCGTTACCAATAGCCGCCGATCCGTAACATGGCACTTGCTGCGCTGGTCCGTCAGTGAACGGATTTGAGTTAGAAGCGTAACAACGGTAGGCGTCAGGATAGCCCATCATCGCACTAGCCATCTTCTGGACGTTGGAAATTCCGGCCTCCAGGCCGGCCTTAACCGCCGGCACGTTTCTAGAGCCTGCGAGCGCATAACGTAAGGTCTCAGCTCCCGGATAGCGGTAGTCATAATCTTCGAGACAATTACCACCATTACTGGGCAGGTTCTTATTAGTACAAGGGTATCCCGGCAAAGGCTCCTGGACATCGTATAGCACCGATCCGGCACCGACATTGGTATGGTTATTAATAAACGTTGAGTAAACATAAGGCTTAATCGTGGAGCCTGGATTAATATTAATCGCGGCATAGTCTACTTGACCGTCGATCGGGCTATTAAAGTTCTCGCCGCCGACATAGGCAACTACCTGGCCTGTTTGAACTTGTTCGGCGACCATCGCTTCTTCATCGGCGCCGTTGCGAAGGGCGTTAGGAGCGTTAGCCGCTACTAAGTTGTCAGCTAAATTCTGCAACGGAACGCTTAGAGTCGTATCGACTTTCCAGCTACCGCTATCAACCAGTTTTTGGCCGTACGTGTCAATTAATTGTTGCTTAGCAGCCAGGTCGAAGTACGGATACTTAATATTTGAGTATTCAGATTGAATGGGCTGTACTTCAGCCAGTACGTTAACACCCTCCGCCGCCTTAGCTTGCGCCTCAGTAATATAGTGCTGTTGGACCATCAGTTCCAATACGTAATGCGCGCGTGCGGTTAGTCCGTTAGAGTCAAAATAGTTGCCACTGACTGCCGGGTTATACACCGGACTTGAGTACGGCGAATAGGCGGTAGGAGACTGGGGGATAGAGGCTAGCATGGCGGCTTGGGCAAGTGTTAAATTAGCGGCCGAGGTATGGAAGTAATCTTCAGCTGCCGCCTGTACTCCATAGTCGATATTGCCGTAAGGCGCAATGTTCAGATAAGCATTTAGGATTTGCGCTTTGCTGTAATCGCGACTAAGAACAACTGATAAGCCGATTTCTTCAATCTTTTCTTGAATCGACAAGGGATCGGGCCAGCCCTTATTCATCTTTACTACCTGCTCGGTAATCGTAGAAGCTCCTTGCAAACCATGTCCGCCACTTAAGACGTCATGCACGCCGGAGCGAAGAATGGCCATTAAGTCAAAACCGCCCTCGGTATAGAAGTGCTTATCCTCAATGGCTACGGTCGCTTCCTTCATATAGGGACTGATTTGATTAAAGGGTACCGGTATCCGTTTTACAGACTTGTAATCCTGCCAAAGCAGTACCGTGCCGGTGCGGTCATAATAACTGATACTGCCGCCTAAATTAGCGCCGTTAATGCTATTAAAAGCTAGAATGTCTTTTTTAAAGTAGGCAAACATGCCAATTAGCAATAAAAAGCCGACGACAATAAAAATACCGATAATCTTAAGTGACATAATCGCGCCATCGCGCGAAAACCAAAATTCAACTAGGTGTCTCGGATGCAGCCTAGCGGCTATACGCTTTAGAGGTTCTTTAGGTAAACTAGCGAGGTACTCGGCCTTTTTAGCGTTGCGAGCAGCGTTACGCTCCTTACGCCGGGAAGTAATGCTGCGATTAAGTTGGATAGAAGCTGGTTTACCCCGCGTGGTTCTCTTACGACGGCCACCGGATTTGCTATTCCCCACTATTGTTTAGTCCTTTTCGCTATCCTGTTCTGAATAATATTAATCTCGATTATAGCAAACAAAACTGAGACTTGGCCTTATTGCAATTATTAATTAATTTGTACGTAGTTATGATTGTTGGATAGAATAACTAATGAAGTAAGTCAAACCGCTAAGGGAATAAACATTATGAGCACTCTTTCTGATGAACTAAGCTGGCGTGGTTTTGTTGAGCAAAGCACGTTTGCGAATATTAATGAACTTGATAATCATAAATTCCGCTTCTACTGGGGCGTAGACCCGAGCGGCAGTTCAATGACCGTTGGACATCTGGCAATGGCCATGATGATTAAGCACTTCATTAACTACGGGCATCAACCCTATTTGTTAGTTGGCGGGGCGACCGGCATGATTGGCGATCCGGACGGCAAAAGCGAAGAACGAAAGATTCAATCTAAAGAGGATGTCGCTGCCAATACTCAAGCCATCGCTAAGCAATACCGACAGTTATTTTCCGGCAGTGACTTTGAGATAGTCAATAATTATGATTGGTTTAAGGACTACCGATATTTAGATTTTCTTCGTGACATCGGTAAAAATGTTCCGCTTAGTCAGATGCTTGGGCGGGAATTTATCCAGACTCGTCTGAAAACTGAAAATAGCGGTATTAGTTACGCTGAGTTCAGTTACGTTTTAATTCAGGCCTATGACTTTCTATTTTTACACCGTGAACATGGCGTAGATCTTCAAGTTAGCGGATCCGATCAGTGGGGAAACTCGATTGCCGGCGTAGACCTGATTCGCCGCTTGACCGGAGACACGACCCACGTCTGGACCGGGCCGCTGATAGTTAATCCGCAAACCGGAGTTAAGTTTGGCAAAAGCGAAGGCGGTGCGGTGTGGCTAGACGCTAAGCTAACATCTCCTTCGGCATTCTACCAGTTCTGGATTAACACTGAGGATGGAGCGGTCGAGCATTACTTGAAAATCTTTACGATGCTTTCACAGGCAGAGATCGCCCAGATAATGGCTCAACATAATACGGATAAGAAGCAGCGTTTGGCCCAGAAGAGGCTAGCCGATGAGGTTACTAATCTGGTGCATGGCGCTCAGGCTAAAATTAGCGCCAAACGGGTTACCGAATATCTTACCGGCGAGGTGCCGATAGGTACGGCGACAGATGATGATTTAAGTCAATTGCGTCTCGAGATTGCTTCAATTAAAAGCCTCTCAAACGGCAGCATAATTAGCGCGCTGGTTTCTAGCGGTCTTGCGAAGTCTAACACTGCCGCCCGTCAGCTTATTAAGGAAAAAGCTGTCTACATCAATGGGGCCGCTGTCGACCGAGACAATTTTATGGATCAGGATTTTGTTAACGGTCGCTTACTTATGCGGCGCGGCAAGGCATTTCGGGACTCTGCCTTAGTCGAACAAGCCAACGACTAGCGAAGGTAAATAGCAATAGTGAAGCAAAACAAGCAAGCCCTAAAGCTTAGCGATCCGGTTTCCAATCTAACGGGTATTGGACCTAAAGTCGCCGAAGCCTTTGCTAAAAAAGATGTTAATACAATCAACGATCTACTTTTTTTCTTGCCCAGAAAATATCAGGACTATAGTCAAATCGTGCCAATCGTTAAGCTAAGACCGGGGCAGGTAACTATTAAGGCGACGCTCAGTAATGTAACTTCCCGTCGAGTACGCCGTGGGTTGTCAATTACCCAGGCCCTGGCTAGCGACGAAAGCGGCAGTGTACGGGTCGTTTGGTTTAACCAGCCTTATCGGGCGGCGACCTTAAAACCCGCAATGGAATATTATTTGTCCGGCAACTTTAAATTGTCTTCCCAGCACTTAGCGCTAATTAACCCATCTTGTGAGGTGGCTGGCGACATGACGCTTAGTAGCGGTAGAATCGTCCCAATCTACAGTGAAAGTAAACTGCTTAGTTCATGGCTGGTGCGTAAGGCAGTAGCTCAAGCTTTAGCGTTGGCACCTAGAATTAGGGATTACCTTCCCGCCTATCTATTAAAGAATGCGCAACTCGATAGTCTAGCCGAGGCCTTAACGCAGATCCATTTTCCAGACTCCAACGCCGAGCTAGATAAGGCCCGCCGTCGTTTTCAATTCGACGAACTTTTTCCGCAACTACTAGCTAACGAACTTAGCAACCAGGAACGTCGCTCACAGGCTGCAATCGTAGTCGACTTTAAACCAGATCTAGCAAAGTCATTTGTTGCTAAGCTTCCCTTCAAGCTTACGGACGATCAAAGGCGGGTCATCTGGCAGATCTATCAGGATATGGGTGGACAGTTGCCGATGAACCGTTTAGTAGAAGGAGACGTTGGTAGCGGTAAGACGGTGGTTGCCGTAATGAGCGCCTTAATGGCCATGGCTAAAGGATATAAAGTCGCATTCATCGCCCCAACTGAATTATTGGCCCGCCAGCACGTGGCTACTATTTCAGCACTGCTTAAACCCTTGGGTCTGGATGAGCATCTGGTAGTACTTACCGGAAGTATGAAGGCCGTATCTAAACGAGCCGCTATTGCTAAAGCCAATAAGATTTCCGGTGCATTTATAGTCGGGACTCATAGTTTGTTTACAAGCGGCGTCAATTGGAGCGATCTGGCTCTCTTAATTATTGATGAGCAGCACCGCTTCGGAGTAGATCAGCGTATGTCGTTGCAAAAACAAGCCGGTCATTTGCCGCATTTTTTAAGCATCACAGCTACTCCGATTCCACGCTCTCTGGCGCTGACCATTTTTAACGACCTAGACATTTCACGTCTTAAGCAAATGCCTAAGGGGCGCAAGCCGATTACTTCAAAACTTGTTGCTCCTTCGGAACAAGTCCGACTTAGGCAGCACCTAGAAAGTGAGCTTAATGCCGGGCGCCAGTTATATGTGGTTTGCCCGTATATTCATGCCAGTGAGTCACGCGAAAATATCGCTGCAGAAACAATATTTGAGCAATACAGGGCTCAATTTAAAAAACATACAGTGGCTTTAATCCATAGCCAGCTAAGCTCTGAGGAACAAGCCAAAGTCATGAATGACTTTATTAAAAACAAAATAAATATTTTAGTCGCCACTACGATTATTGAGGTCGGAGTTGATGTGGCTAACGCCAGCGTCATGATAATTTACGGTCCGGAACGCTTCGGCTTGGCGCAGCTACATCAATTACGCGGTCGTGTTGGCCGCGGCCAGTATCAAAGTTATTGTTATTTAATGCTTAGCGATTCCTTGTCGCCCCCTGAACGTTTGCGGCGTTTTATTGATATAGACGACGGCTTTGAACTAAGCGAACTGGATTTATCTTTGCGTGGACCGGGAGCAATATATGGTAAACTCCAGCACGGTAAGGGGATAGGCAATATGCTGACTCTCGACGACCACGAGTTAATTACCCTCGTCAAGTCGGCAGTTGAACAGTTTATTGAAAAAAATGAGCCGCTTGCAAAGTATCCTAAATTGTCAGCCGAAGTCGCAGCCGCTCAGCAGTTAACAAATCTAAACTAAGGAGATTAATTTAAGATGCGGGTTATTAGCGGGTCTTTAGGCAAAAGAGTTTTTGCAGCTCCTGATTCGCCGCGTATACATCCAATGAGCGAAAAAGTACGTGGTGCAATATTTTCAGCCCTTGGAGATATTTCCGGCCTTGATGTTTTAGATGTTTACAGCGGCAGCGGGGCGCTGGGTATTGAAGCAGTTAGTAGAGGCGCAGATCAGGTAATTTCAATTGAGGCAGATGCTAAAGCTGCCGCATTAATAATAAAAAATGTAAAAGAATTGAATATTTCTAACCGGGTTAGCGTAATTAACGCCCGCATCGAATCCTGGCTGGATAGCGATCATACGTCTTTTGATTTAATTATAGCCGATCCGCCGTACGACCGAGTTCCGTTGACCGAGACTCTTAATTCAATCGCATCAAGATTAAAAAGCGGGTGCTTGCTGGTGTTATCTTGGCCTGGAAACCATGAATTACCTAAAATTCAAAACGCTAGTTTAATTAAAGTCAGATCTTTTAAGGATGCTCAGGTTGGGTTTTACCGGAATTAAAAGTCGAGCTTATCGAATGAGTCTTGTAGTATTTGACAATTTCTAGGTAGCGAAGAGCCGGAACAAATAGCACGCTGTAAGTAATGAGTGCCACAGCAACCGAACCAATCAGGTAACCGCCGAGTGCGGCGCTGGCTAGCAAACTAATAATTAGTACTACAAGGTATGCGCCGTAAATATCGTATATAAATTTTGAGCTTTGAAGGGAGGAAAGCTTAAATATCTCTTTAAAGGAGAGCTGAGGATTTTGGGCGGCATAATAAGGCGTAAAAACATACCTACGGAAGAGCAGCAATCCTGGCAAGATTAATGCTATAAATCCAAGACCCACGATTACTAAAAATATTAATTCGCTGAACAAGACTTTCCAGAAAACTTTAAAACCTTCCCGGTAGCAGGTCGTCACCGATGGCGTTTTAGCATCGGCGCCATGAATTCTTAGGAAAATAGACGGTGCAAAATTGATAATACTTAACACTAGCCAGACGATAAGCAAGGCCAGGCCTAACTCTTCGCGAGGGGTTAGAGTTGATAAATGAATTGTGTGGTTTTTCGAGTTAATGTTTAAAAGACTACCGAGGTAGTAGCCTCCAAGAATCTGAAACAATGCCGGTATGAAAAATAGAAAAGCTATTGCCTCGTAGTTTTTTATTGCTAAGTGGTAGCTTGGCCCTACTAGCTGCCAGCTAGGGGTGGTCTTAACCTGCTTCTGAATAATATTTGGGTTTTTAGGCTTGCTCATAATATATGGCAAATATGACAGCTAGCATCCCGAAATGTCAAACTAATAAAAAACTCAGTAACAATTTAGCCATCTGCTAAGATACAATAGTTAAATATATTGTCGATCGAAAATACTTAAGATTCTCAATATGAGCAGATTAATAAATTTAGATTCGCGCGGGTGGCGAAATGGTAGACGCACTAGCCTTAGGAGCTAGCGGGGCAACCCATGGAGGTTCAAGTCCTCTCCCGCGCACCACACATAATTAGCAAATATCATGAAACTTTCAATTAAACCCTATAAAGGCGCACGAGACTTCTATCCTGAAGATCAGGCAATACGTGAGTATATGTTTGGCGTAATGAAGCAGACCGTAAAGAAATATGGTTATCAGGAATATGACGCTCCGCTAATTGAGCCCATTGAACTGTATAAGGCTAAAAGTGGCGAGGAAATTGTTTCAGAGCAGACATACAGTTTTGTTGATCGTGGCGGACGAGAAGTGGCAATCCGTCCCGAAATGACGCCTTCTGTTAGCCGAATGGTAGCTGCTAAAAGGCAAGAGCTAAGTTACCCGCTGCGGTGGTTTTCAATACCTAACCTCTGGCGTTATGAGCGTCCGCAGAGAGGACGCTTCCGTGAGCACTGGCAATTAAACGTCGACTTGTTTGGCGTTCAGTCGATCGCTGCAGAACTCGAATTAATGATGGTTGCTGGTGACATTTTTAATGCCTTTGGTGCAACTAATGAGATGTACACTATTCGTGTAAACCACAGGCAGCTTTTAAACGCTATATTTTTCAACTATCTAGAGCTGTCCCAGGATCAAGGGCTTGGCATGGCGCACCTTATTGATCGGCGCAATAAGCTGGAGCACGGGCAGTTCCTAAGCCGTATGGATGAATTATTAACTCCAGAGCAAAAGGAAGAAGGCCTTGCCGAAAAAATCCTAAAGATCTTTGACATTAAAAAACTTAAAGACTTACCTAGTAGTCTTCAGAGTATCCCGGCGAGTCTGGAACTTCAAAAACTTCTAGCGGCTTGTAGCGCACAGGGGTTAAATAACATTCAATTCGACATCTCTTTAGTTCGTGGCTTTGATTACTACAGTGGCATCGTATTTGAACTTTTTGATAACGACCCCGAGAATAAACGCTCAATGCTTGGCGGCGGGCGCTATGACGGACTAGTTGGCTTATTTGGTGTTGAACCACTGCCAACGGTCGGCTTTGGTCTAGGCGACGCGACTTTACTAAATTTCTTAACTTTGCACCATCTATTACCGGAGCTGAAGTCGCCAGTAGATCTAATTATTGCGCCTGTTGGTGATGGAGAGACTCAAGCTGGCGCCACTCTAGCGGCCACCGAGTTAAGAAAGCTGGGGGTAAATGTTGCTGTAGATTATAGCGGGCGCAAGCTTGCTGATCAGTTTAAAGCAGCTCAGAAAAAACAAGTTAACTATCTGTTAATTGTCGGGCCTAAAGAGCTTGAAAGCCAAAAATTCACTCTTCGAGATCTTTCGCAGTCAAGCGAAGTCAGCCTTAGCCTGAAACAAGTGGCTGCTAAATTGAAGGTTACCTAAGAAGATCGGGCTTTTCGCTCGAGAGTGTTTAATGGTAGAATAGTCGCTTATGCAATCAAGTATTGAATTTATTGAACCTACGAGAGCTAAGCTATCTATTAGCGTCGATGCAAGTGAACTGAATCAAGCCAAACAGCTAGCCCTAAATAAATTAGCTTCCTCGGTAAGTGTTCCCGGCTACCGAGCCGGTAAGGCTCCGTTGTCGGCCGTCGAAAAACGACTTGATCCAAATTTGCTTTCTCAAGAAGCTTTAGAGCAGGCATTAAGTGAGAGTTACGCTTTAGCCTTGGTTAAGCATCAGTTACGACCAGTCAGCAGTCCGGAAGTCGTAGTAAAATCGTTTGTTCCCTATGAGAGTCTGAGCTTTGAGACTACCAGCGAAGTCATTGGCAAGATTAAGCTTGGTAAATACCAAGGACTAAAAATAGAGCCTGACAAGTCTATTTTAGAAATAAAGGCTGCTGATGTAGATAACGTTCTAAAAAATTTGCAAAAACAACTGGCTAAACGAACATCAGTTAAACGAGCCGCTAAGGTTGGCGATGAAGTGGTAATCGACTTTGTCGGGAGATATGCCGACAATAATGACTTAATTGAGGGAGCCAGCGGTACGGACTATCCATTAGAGCTGGGCAGCGAATCATTTATACCTGGCTTTGAAACTAAATTAATCGGTGTTAAAGCCGGTGAAGACCGCGACATTGAGCTTGTCTTTCCTAAGGACTATCAGGCGGCTTTTTTACGCAATAAGAAAGCGCTATTTAAGGTCAGCGTTAAGACTATTAATGAGCTGAGTCTACCGAAGCTTGACGATCAATTCGCTAAACTAGTAGGTTCTTTTTCGACCCTCCAAGATTTGAAGGCAGATATTAAACGTGAGCTTAGTGCCAACCGTAACAGTGAGCTATCTAAACAGTTTCAAAATCAGTTGCTTGAAATGATTGTTGACTCTACTAGTGTTGATTTGCCAAAATCTTTAGTCGACGACGAATCGGCTAAGCTGGAGCGTGAGCTCAGGGATAATGCAGCCTACAGGGGATTAACTTGGAACGAATATTTGACCAGTCAAGGCTTAAGCGAAGAGGAATATAAGAAGCAGCTGGCGAGCCAGTCAATTAAGAGTGTCAAAGCCGGGCTAGTTATTGGTGAAATTGCCGCGCAGTTGAAGATTAAAACAGATCCCGAGGAAGTTGAATCACGTATCGCAACCCTCAAGCAGCAATATGCGAGCGATCCTTTAATGCAGGCAGAGCTTGATAAGAAGGAAAACCGTAGCGACCTGCAGAGCCGTATTCTTGTCGAAAAAACAATTCAACGCCTCGTTGAACTGAATTCTTGATACTTTTGCTATCTTGTCAGTAGCTACTTGTTAAACCTTTAGCTATAAGCAAACACTTAAATCGACTTTTTGATTGCCTTATATCCAACTATTGCGGACGTTACATCGAGGGCTAGTGCTAATCCGCCGTTAAAAGAGAACGGGTCTTTTGAAAAGTGTTCAATAGAGTTTAACGTGAACAGAACCGTCGACCCCAAACACAAGGCTCCGATTTTTTCGAAGTTAAAGCTCTCATTTGTGTGCCCTGTCTCGTGTCTGGGAACTTCGTGATTATCCATTAGCTCTAGTTTAAACTAATGTTAGCTAAAGATTAGGGCTTGTGTGGCCGTCAGCAAAGCCACCGTCGTTGTAGTATTCTTGGTTATCGATATGTTGCTGCTCTAAGTTAATGGCATCTAAATTTTCGCTGAGGTTATCTATCCTAATAAGAGTCATGCCAGCAGCTAAAGCTGCAGTGCTGCCAATTATGCTATACAAACTAATATCAGTGATAGATGTGCTTCTTGCGGCTTCGACAATAAAAGCGATAGCCGTCGCGCCTAGCCCAATTGCGAATCTTTTGTATTTATCCAACTTCCCGCTTATTGCATGACCTTCTTTTCGTAGCTCCGCGCGTCGGGCATTAAATTCGGCATGATTTTCTACTGGATATACATGCATATAGTTAGATGAATGATTGCTGGCTTTATCTTCTCTCATATACCACCTAGTTAATTTAGAATAGGATAGTATAATAAAAGCATTAACGCGTCAAGTTCTATCCGTAAAATATATCCGTAAAAATATTAATAAGATTCGCTTGATTGTTCAGCCGCTAGTACTTCCAAGCATATCTGGGCGGCTTGTTTATAAAGGCTATCGACTTGTAGCTCCGGGTTGGTAATGTCCATTAGAAGTTTAGTGCTTTCATTCAGCGGCAAATCAGCAATATCTAAAATTAAATCAGCTATCTGTTTAGTAGTTTCGTCAGTTGCCCCTAGAGGTATTCCGCTTTCATTAAAACGTTGTTCCAATAATGAAAAGCGCCAGTCACTGAATATTGGCTCACTCATAGTTTAAGTATAGTACGCACGTCCTTGTTTGACTAAATTAAACAATTAAGTAGCAATATTACGCACAATATGTTAAACACATAAAATGGGTTCAATTGAAAGTTATCCTGAAGACTTCTCTGAGAGTTCGTTTTTTCCAGATGTCCTACCGGAGCCGCTGTCTCCGGGGATTATTCGATATCTGCAACGATCAACGGCCTTGCTTAAACGGAATGGTATTGAGAAAGTAATTAAGTATGATTACGATTTAACGTATCAAAACCTACATTTCCTTGATATGAATTCAGATACCGCATATTACGGCCCAAATTATCACGATCAGTTAGATGCATTGGAAGATTTTCATAAGTCGGATTTGCCGATTACGGTATATCCAAGAGAAAATAGTGACGAAATCTTAATTAGCCTAGTAAAAGTTGATCCGTTTGGTGAAGTATTTGGAGGATATTGCATAGAGTTGTTTTTTTGGACTCCTAGTCACCCCAACAATGCTATAGCTTTAATCACAAAAGAAAATGGACTCACTAATAAATTAATAAACAATGCGTTAAAGCTCGATTACGAGCAAACTATGCTTGACTGGAGGCCGGTTCTTGATCTACGAAGAAGAACTCGCTAAACGTGAACTACTCTGGCACTCTTGACTATTGAGTGCTAATTTCTTATTATATTAACTAGCATGAAATTTAGTCTAAACGACGTTAGTTCTCAGGTTCTAATCCCGACCGTTATTGAGCAGGAAGGTCGCTATGAGCGCGCTTATGACATTTATTCGCGGCTATTAAAAGAGCGAATTATATTTTTAGGTAGCGATATCAATGAGACCAGCGCCAATATTGTCGTCGCGCAAATACTGTTTCTTCAGGCTAGTGATCCTAAGAAAGACATCTTTCTGTACATTAATAGTCCCGGCGGATCAGCGTATGATGCCCTAGCGATTTATGACACGATGCAATATGTCAGTAATGACATTCAAACTGTAGGAATTGGGGTTCAAGCCTCAGCCGCAGCCTTTATTTTAAGTAGTGGCACCAAAGGTAAGCGCTCACTGCTGCCAAACTCAACCGTCATGATTCATCAACCTTCCAGTGGTACGCAAGGAAAAATTACTGATCAAGAGATTAGTTTGCGTGAAGGACTCAGGCTAAAGAAAGTCCTTGAAGAAATTATGGCTAAGAATACTGGCCAAAGCTTGGCCAAGATTCATAGCGATATGGAGCGCGATAAGTGGCTTTCTGCAGATGAAGCTAAAAAATACGGCCTTGTAGATACGGTTTTTAAGCCATCAAAACGTAACTAATTAAGCATTGTTTTATAGTCAACTATTGACAGTCATGCTATACATCTGTCAAACTAGAGTACAAGAAGTAGTGTAGGCTGGGGATTTTGTTTGCTGAATCAGCTTCAAGATCAGGATGCTTAGGTACCTTCGCTCAAATCTAAATAAATCTTATAAATACAAATTAGCGTACTAAACTAACCAATGCTTAGACAATAAGCGAAGGGGGATATTTACGAGTGGCTCACACTACTAAGGCTAAAGCGAAATCCGACGAACAACAAAAACGCGTATACTTCACAAAACAAGACCACGCCCTAGAACTACCAAATTTAGTGGATCACCAGAATAAGTCTTTCGATTGGTTTGTCGAAGAAGGCTTGGGTGAGTTATTAGCTGAAATTAGCCCGATTGACGATTATACCGGAGCTAAATTATCACTTTCGTTTAAAGATTATCATTTTGAAAAACCAAAACTAACTGAGCAAGAAGCTCGGGAAAATAATGTTAGTTTTGAGGCTCCGTTAAAAGCCAATGTCGTATTAACGAACAAAGTAACGGGTGAAATAAAAGATCAGGAAATCTATCTAGGTGATTATCCTTGGATGACTAGCCGCGGTACTTTTGTTATTAACGGCGCAGAACGCGTGGTCGTCAGTCAGCTAATTCGCTCGGCCGGTGTATTCTTCACCCGAGAGCAACACGGCGCTACGTATTTATATGGAGCTAAAGTCATTCCGGGGCGCGGAGCCTGGCTGGAATTTGAAACGGCTGCGAACAGTACTATTTATGTAAAAATTGACCGTAAACGTAAACTTGCCGTATCGACCCTATTTAGAGCTCTAGGAATGAGCGAAACAGCTATGCGTGAAGTTTTTGCGCATGTAGATACCGGCAAGCAGAATTACCTGGACGCTACATTAGAAAAAGATCCAAGCCGCGGACAGAATGATGCTTTAATCGAGGTTTATCGTCGCTTACGCCCTGGAGATCTGGCCACTGTAGAGAACGCTAAAAGTCTGATCGAGAACATGTTCTATAACTTTAAGCGTTTTGATTTCTCACGCGTCGGACGTTACAAGATAAACAAACGTCTGAATTTGGACATACCTAACACAACCGAAAACCGTATTCTGCGCTTAGAAGATTTAATTGCTATTGTTGCTGAAATAATTCGCCTAAATAACACCCAGGAGCCTGCTGACGATATCGACAGCCTAGCTAACCGACGTGTAAAACTGGTTGGCGAACTAGTCCAACGACAGTTTAGAATCGGTTTGTTGAGGATGGAGCGAAATACCAAAGACCGTATGAGCATGAGTGACATTGAAACCGTTCAACCAGCTCAGCTAATTAATGCCCGACCAGTAGTTGCAGCCGTAAGAGAATTCTTTGCTTCGAGCCAGCTCAGCCAGTTTATGGACCAGATTAACCCATTAAGTGAGTTAGCTCACAAACGCCGTCTTAGTTCGATGGGCCCTGGTGGATTAAGCCGTGAACGAGCCGGGTTTGAGGTGCGAGACGCCCACTCGACTCACTACGGCCGGATATGTGCTGTCGAAACTCCTGAAGGCGCTAACATCGGCCTGGTGCTTAATCTTGCTAACTACGCCCGGGTAAACGAGTACGGCTTTATAGAAACAGCTTACCGCAAAGTTATTAATGCCGTTACGGCCAAGGACTGTGTCGGCCACTATGCTGCGTCTGATTACCTCAATGAGCGCGGTACGGTGATTGTCAAAGAGGGTAAACAGCTGACTAAGGCCGATGCCGATAAGATGGCTCAGGTTAAAAAACAGTTCACTTGGCCGGTGAAGGCTAAAGTTACTGACGAAGTCGTCTATCTCGACGCTGCTGAAGA
The DNA here is from genome assembly GCA_027340655.1 of Candidatus Saccharimonadota bacterium. Classification (GTDB taxonomy): domain Bacteria; phylum Patescibacteriota; class Saccharimonadia; order Saccharimonadales; family UBA4665; genus JAJZWH01. The sequence continues at coordinate 3,683 of DAHWQR010000035.1, read as the reverse complement.
AGAATCTGCAATTATTGCCGGCGGCGGAAACGAAGTCGATGATGATGGCTACTTTGTTGATGAACGAGTCAGTGCGCGTAATCGCTTAAATCCTGGAGAAGTTGACGCCAATGAAGTCAATTATATGGACGCTGCAAGGAATCAGATAATTGGCAGTAGCGCCGGATTGATTCCTTTTATTGAAAAGAACTATGTTTACCGTTCGTTAATGGGTAGTAACCAACAGCGTCAAGCCGTACCGCTGATTCAGCCGGCAGCGCCGATAGTCGGTACCGGTCTAGAGCGTGTAGCTGCACTTAACACGGGTCAGGTATTACTAGCAGAAGCCGATGGTGAGGTAGTTAAGGCTAGTGCCGACCAAATTACCATTAAATATGCCGATAACCGCAATGTTAGCTATGAACCGCAGCATTTTGTGCGCAGTAACGAGGGCACATCAATTAATCAGAAAGTGGTTGTTAGTAGCGGTCAAAAAGTTAAAGCTGGCGACGTACTTGCTGAAGGAATGTCAATCTCCGGCGGTGAACTAGCACTGGGCAAAGACCTATTAGTCGCCTTTATGCCTTGGGCCGGATATAACTTTGAAGATGCGATTATTATCTCGCGCAGACTTGTTGAAGACGATACTCTGACCTCGATTCACATCGTGGACTTCATGATTGAGGTTCGTGAGACCAAGCTAGGTCCGGAAATCGTGACTCGAGACATTCCAAACGTTTCTGAGGAATCACTACGACACCTTGATGAAGACGGTATTGTCCGAATCGGTGCCGAAGTACACCCCGGAGATATTCTAGTTGGCAAGATTACGCCTAAGGGTGAGCAGGAGTTAAGTTCAGAAGAGCGTTTGCTGCGTGCCATATTTGGCGAAAAAGCCAAAGAGGTGCGCGATACATCGCAGCGCATGAGCAACGGCAAGCACGGCAAGGTTGTCGGCGTCAAGGTCTTCTCTAGAGAGAATGGCCATGAGCTAAAGGCTGGCGTGATCATGCAAATTCAGGTCTTCGTGGCCCAAATGCGCAAGATATCTGTCGGCGACAAACTTGGTGGACGCCACGGTAACAAGGGTGTGATTGCCCGTATTTTACCGGTAGAGGACATGCCTTTTATGGAGGACGGTACCCCTCTAGACATTATTCTCAACCCTCTAGGGGTTCCTTCAAGAATGAACATTGGACAGCTTTTTGAAACGCACCTAGGACTTGCCGCCCGTATCTTGGGCTTCCATGTCGCCAGTCCGTCATTTAACGGTGTTCCCGAAGAAAAAATTAGACAACTATTGACTGAAGCCGGAGTTCCCGCGGATGGTAAGCAACAACTCTACGACGGTCGTAATGGCGAGGCCTTTAAAGAGCGTACTTCTGTAGGCAGCATGTATATCATCAAGCTGAACCACATGGTTGCAGATAAGATTCACGCCCGATCCACCGGTCCTTACACCATGGTGACTCAGCAGCCTTTGGGCGGAAAAGCTCAAAATGGTGGACAGCGCTTCGGTGAAATGGAGGTCTGGGCACTTGAAGCCTTTGGCGCGGCTACTACTTTGCAGGAAATGCTGACCATTAAGTCAGACGACGTTTATGGACGCAGTAAGGCCTATGAGTCAATCATCAAAGGTACCGATATTGTCGGTCCTAAAGTTCCGGAAAGCTTCAACGTTTTAGTTAAGGAGCTCCAAGGCTTAGGTCTAAAAGTTGACTTGGTTAAAGAGAGCGCGGTAGTCGATGCTGAGGCAGTTCTGGCCACCAACGTCCATAACGAAGCGGTTAGTCAAAGCGTAATTGGCGTTCCAACAGACGACATCGCGGATATTGATGTGACTGAAGAGACTATTGGCGATGACTTTAGTATCGAAAGTGAACTAGATGACAGCGAAACTACTACGATAGATAACGATGCGGCAGCTCAAATAATAGCTGACGACGAGAAGGAGGCAGCATAAGATGGCAGCACATAACACCTACGGTACCGACATTGCCGACTTCGACGCAGTAAGACTGGCAATTGCCAGCCCGGCAGACATTTTAGAGTGGAGTTACGGCGAAGTAACTAAACCGGAGACTATTAACTACCGAACGCAAAAACCGGAACGTGACGGACTGTTTTGTGAACGAATTTTCGGTCCAGTCAAGGATATTAATCCGCATGACGCCAAATACAAAGGGGTACGCAGCCGTGAGGCCGCCGTCGATAAGAACGGCGAGTTAGTGACTAAAAGTATTGTCCGTCGTGAGCGCATGGGCCACATTAACCTGGCAGTACCAGTAGCTCATATCTGGTTTCTGCGTGGAACGCCAAGCGCCATGGGTTTGCTGCTGGGCATGACCGTAAAAAACCTAGAGCGTGTAGCATACTTCGCTAGCTTCATCATAATTTCAGTTGATAGCGACAAACGAGATCAGCTACTAGCCGACAAAGAAGCAGAGTTTAATGCCGCCAAAGAAGCTGTTAAGCTGCGTTTTGAGAAAGAAGCTACTGACGAAAATGCAAACGTCAAAGCTCTTGCCGAGATGCAGACCAAAGAGATCGAGGAGCTTAGCAAAGAATTTGAGACTTACCGCGAACAACTGGGTGCTTTAGTTAAACTGAACTTAATTAGCGAGACTGACTACCGTGTTCTTCCAGACGAGTTACGCGCTATCGTTAAGGTCGGGATGGGCGGAGCCGCTCTTAAAGAGCTACTAGATGAAATTGATTTGTCGATATTAATTAAGGATTTAAATTCCGAAGTTGAAGAAGCTAAGGGACAGCGCCGCAAGCGCTTAATGAAACGGTTGCGTTTAATTGAAAGTATCGAACGAGCCGGTATTCAACCCGGTAGCATGTGTTTATCGATTCTTCCGGTCATTCCTCCAGACCTTCGTCCAATGGTTCAGCTGACCGGTGGTCGGTTTGCTACCTCCGATTTAAATGATCTTTATAGAAGGGTTATTAACCGTAATAATCGCCTAAAGAAGCTTATTGACTTAAATGCGCCGGAAGTCATTCGCCGCAACGAGCAACGTATGCTTCAGGAAGCCATTGACGCCCTAATTGACAACTCAGCTGCTAGAGGTGGTCGTGCAGTAGCCGCCACCGGACAACGTCGCCGACTAAAGTCTCTTAGTGACATGCTTAAAGGTAAACAGGGCCGATTCCGCCAGAACCTACTTGGTAAGCGCGTGGACTACTCCGGACGATCGGTAATTGTTTCCGGTCCTGAGCTAAAAATTCACCAATGTGGTCTACCAAAGATGATGGCCTTGGAGCTATTTAAACCCTTTGTAATTGGTGAGTTAATCAATAAAGAACACGCCCATAACATTCGAAGTGCGACACGCTTAATCGAGTTAAGCGAAACAGTTGTCTGGGATGCTCTTGATGAGGTCATTAAGGGAAAATATGTTCTATTGAACCGCGCTCCCAGTCTGCACCGACTAAGCATTCAAGCCTTTCAGCCGGTATTAATTGAGGGTCGTGCAATTCAGTTTCATCCATTGGTTTGCCGTGGCTTTAATGCCGACTTTGATGGAGACCAAATGGCAGTACACCTACCATTGAGCGACGACGCTCAAGAAGAGGCCAGGACAATTATGGCCGCCAACCGAAACCTGCTTAAGCCAGCTGATGGTTCACCGATTTTGCACATTGAACAGGATATAGTTTTAGGTTGTTACTATCTGACGTACGAGCGTCCGGGAGAT
>DAHWQR010000026.1 GCA_027340655.1 Candidatus Saccharimonadota bacterium | reverse complement strand
AAAAGCAGGAACTGGTAATGCGTCTCCCAAGGCAACGTCCCAATAGTAAATCAAATGGTCGTTTGCTAAGTAAATGTAGTCAACCTGGCTCTTATACTGCGTCTCCACATAATTGAGTGCTTGTTGCTTTGCTGAGTATGGGTCGATGTCTGGTGCCTTTGCTTCAACTAGGGCAATCGCTTTACCACTTTTATCCTTGAGAACGTAATCTGCTCTACCTGCATTACCGTGATCTTCAAATACTACTTGGTTAGAGTCCTCAATATCCCAACCGGCCTCCCGAAGTCTTCGGTCTATAATAACTCTAGAGTAGGCTTCATTTTGACTCACAAATTTTCCTTGTTTTAAGTGTTAAGCACATTATACCTCTGTTAATGGTACTGCCCAAACATAAAATTACCTGTTTTACAATTCATACAAGCGATTTTACAAGCATTACTCTGTTACGCGCCCAGAACTGTTCGAAGAAATGGTAAAAGAAGCTAAAGCAAAGCAAAAAGAGATACCTGAACAGTTAGAAGATCACGCTAAGTGTGGTAAAGCGTTAGTAATAGGAGCTTCTATATTTTAGACGATGCAAGTTGCGCAGTTGAGCTATTTGAATCTGATAGTTCGAAATTAGACACAAACGCTACTTAATTAACTGTATATTTTCGAATGTAAAATTAGACGGAGAAAAGCTCGTTTTTAATCTGTTACCGACCTTTGACGCGCTTTATTTTATGCCTAAAACTCAAAATTGGCTCCGGGGACTGGATTCGAACCAGCAACCTAGTCGTTAACAGCGACCCGCTCTACCGTTGAGCTACCCCGGAATACTTAAGGTTTATCGGTAAGTGAACACGTCGATTATAACTGAACATATATCTGGTGAGCAAATGATTGATTACTCTAACGTTTAAATTTGAGTTTTGTCTCTATTTGCCGTTTGGCGCTGCGCTGTTTTAAAGTTTCTCGTTTATCATAATGTTTTTTGCCTTGAGCAGCAGCAACTTTAAGCTTAATGTATCTGCCTTGGGTTAATATTTCTAGCGGAATGATAGTTTTACCCTGATGTTTAGTTTCGATGAGGTGGTTAATTTCCCTGCGTTTAGCTAGCAGTCTTCGAGTACGAGTCTGATCATCGTCTTTAATACGAATTGCGCTGGTGCCGCTGATCGTAGCATTGATCAGGTACAGCTGATTATCCTTGATGGTGACGTATGAACCGGTTAAATTGCCATGTCCTAGTCTTAAGGCTTTGGTCTCGGCTCCGGTCAGTTCCAGACCCACTATAAGAGTGTCCCCGATTAGATAATCATAGCGGGCACGGCGGTTAACAATTGATTTGGTTGTCTTCTTGGCTTTAGCCATAGCTTAAACTATAGCTTATTACAGGTTAGGATGAGAGAGCAGATATTCTCCGTCATGGTAATCGTTGCTTTTAAACTCCTGTTTCGCAATGTTCCATAGAGACGGATCGTGGAGCACTATCAGCCTGTAATACCAGTACTCTGCACCCCACATAATGATGTCCTTCATGCCGGTAGATTTGCCAAATGCGAAACGCCCCTTGAGCATTGCCGGAGAAAGAGATTTATTTTGTTCTGCCAGAGAGGTTTGCGGGATCGGCTGGCCATTCGGCGGCCAGGCTTCGGCCTGGAGCTCGTCAATGATCATGTTTTTGCCTTGGTGGATTTCTTGAACGCCAGCTAAAAAGGCATAGAACCATCCCGGAAACGGGTATTCAATATAGCGGTGGGTGACGTTAGCGTCCCAAACCCGCTTGTATATAGAGATTCCATAAATTGTTGGCGTTGGAGACCCCATCGGTATGCCTAGCGCATTATTACTGCGGTTAATAATGATCGGGTGATTGGGGTCAAGGCGTTTAAGTAAGTTGTACTCCGTAATCAGTCTGGCGCGGCTAAAATTAGTGCAGTCGCCGAAGCCTTTTAGAAAGTATTCGTTTTCCAACTGCCAGGCCTCTAAAGCCGGATTGTTTTTGTATCTGTTAATCACGCTGCTCATGAAACTAAGTAGTTGCGGCTCCCAAGTGCTCATCGGTGCTGCAGTATTTACCCAGGAGGGGGGATGGCACTCCGGCCAACGCGGTTGACGCAGGCCAACAGTTAGGATGACCTTGGCGTGATACTGATTCGCTAGTTTCATCTCCCAATCCAGCTGGCTAAAGTCATAACTGTTTTTACTAGGTTGAATATCGCTCCAGTAGCTGGTCAGGCGAAACTGGCGCACTCCAATATTGAGCAAGGCTTGCATTGTTTGCTCGGGGTTTACACCTAAACTTTGGGCATAATCCGGAATAAAGGTGACACCGTAAGTTAACGGTATCTTGGCTTGCGTAGAAATGTAGTATTCGCCAATTCCGGCCATTGTCGACATAATCAAGAAGACGGCGACAATTAAAATTAGGATCAATTTTTGCAGCCAGCCGCGTCGCCAATAGTGCAGCGGAATTCGGCATAAAAACAGCCAGTACTTTTTCAGCTTGGTGGCGTACGATTCACTAACTAGTGGCATATAATAAAATCGTTGTTAATGAAGCAAAATCTTAAAGTCAGCATTATTATCCCAGTATACAACGACGGCGACAGCTTGTTGGTTTGCTTACGAAAGATCGAAGAACTGCATGTTAAGCCCTTTGAGGTGATTGTCGTAGACAATAACTCAAGCGACCACACTAGAGACATCGCAAACAGTTTTAGCTTTGTTAGGCTGATTAGCGAAAGCAAACAAGGCGTAGTGCACGCCCGCAGCAGTGGCTTTGAAGCGGCCCGAGGCGACATTTTTGCGCGTATCGATGCCGACACCCTGCTTTATGACGGCTGGATTGATCAGGTTGTCAGTCTCTTTAAAAAGAACCCTGAGCTGGCCGCCGTTTCCGGCCCTCCGGATTATTACGACATTAAGCTTACTAAAACCGCCAATCAGATCGATCACCAGATTAGAAAGTTTCTGGCCAAGCACTTGTCTCAACACCTATTTTTGTACGGTTCAAATATGGCGATTAGCAGTACTGCCTGGAGGGGAGTTAAGCAATCCCTGTGCACTAAAAACGGCATTCATGAAGACATCGATCTAGCAATTCATCTGCAACTCGAAGGTTATCATGTGGCTTATGATGATCAATTGGTGGCCGGTGTCTCAATTCGCCGCGTTGGAGGAAGTTTTAGCGATTATGTCCGCTACTCGTTAGTCAGTCCGCGTTCCTACTCGGTTCACGGGCTAAAGTATCTGCGGTTTATCTATCCGGTGGTTGTTTTATGCTGGCTGCTATATGCTCCGGCGCATTTGTTTTTCCTAGGATATGATCGTGTTAGTGACAGCTTTTCGCTGCGTACCTTCTGGCTTAATAGCCGTCGTCCGGCGCGGATCGACCCGACCACTAACGTTTTTTAAAGGTTTGGCTTTGTGACTACCAGGCGCAAAGGCTGATCGTGGATACTGACTCTAATCTGGCTTTGAGCTGGGATTTCTCGAGCTTCACCGTCAAACTGCGCCAGAATGTCCCGTTCGGCCACAAATAAATCTTCCTGACCGGGGTTTAAATATTCACCGCTTGGTTGACCGCAGATGACGCTTCTCGATATATGGCGCAACAAGTCACGCTGCTTAGTTACCTGGTAACGAAAAAGCTCGGGTTTGGTTAAATCGGTAGGAAAGTGCAGATACTTGGCCATAATGCGGGTGTTAATATAGCCGAAATCGTAAAGTTCCTGGGTCCCGGCTTCGGAGCGGATTAAACTGCGCGGTGCGCTGAGCAAGCCGTAAATCCCGATCGGCAGCTCGCTTAAAGAACGGCTAAGCGCAAATTTGGCAACTAGGCTGCGGCGATAGGACTCACGGTTTAAGAATTCATTACTGGCTACTAAGGCTGATGCCCCAAGAGTGGCATAAAAGGCTGCCGGATACATCTCGTAATCATTGTTAGGATGGGATATATCGAAGCGAATCGGATGAGTCTCGACAATCCGGCCGTTGTTTAAGGCCATTTCCGGATGGCGCAAGGACAGTTTGCTATGTGTTGCTTTAGTGCCGTCTTCAGCATTGCCGCCGCCTAGGCTCCAAATTGGTGTTTTCTTCGCCTTTGGTGTCAGATTGTTCGAAACAATAGTACGCACTACGCTATTAAATGTTCCGTCTCCGGATATAACTAGCAGTAGATCGCTTTCTTCAAGAGAGGAACGAATGAGTTCCTGAGTGGCCTTGTCGTCTTTGGATGTCATCACGGGAGTAATTTCGAAAGGCGAGACTTCGATTAAGCGTACAAGACGTTTTTGGCCACGCCTTTTAGAGCTGCTAACCGGATTGATTAGAGCTGTGGCGTGGCGTATTTTGCTTAGATCCTCAACCATTCGTTGCTTGACAAAACAAGTTGTCTCTTATCTTTAAGTGAAGCTTAGCACAACTAGCCTAATAATCTATACCTTTGTTTGCCAGATAGTGTTTGTCGAAATGATGAGTTATCTTTTTCATTTCCGTAGCAATATCTACTAATTTTAATAACTCAGGCTTAAAGTTGCGCCCAGTTAGACAAAGACTGGTTTTAGGGTGGCGCTCGCTTATTAACTGTTTAAGGTCACTAATTGTCAGCAAGCCATCGTTGACGGCGTTATTGATCTCATCGCAAATGACTAAATCGTAGTCGCCGGAAGTTGCGCACTTCATGGCGGTTTCAAAAGTAAGTTCGGCGGCCAACTTATGTTCTTCCGGGGTAACGTTTTTAGCGCTTAGGTCCTTAGCGTTATAAAAACCCCGGCCCCCTTTATAGAAAAACAGCTTAGTTTTGTATTGGGGTTGGATTTGCCTAATGAAGGCGTGCTCGCTAACCTCCCAGTGTTTAATGAACTGGATGAAGGCTACTCGCCAATCGTTTCCTAGGGCACGAGCCATCAGGCCAACTGAAGCGCTGGTCTTTCCCTTGCCTTCGCCGGTAAATACGACGACTACCGAGTCTTTAGTTTTATAACCTTCAAATGCCATAGTTCGTTAGTGGCATTATACTCTGATCAGGGCTACTGCTGCGTTATGAGCACTAAATCATCAGGGGTTTTACGCGTCTTTCTAGGCTTAGCTTTATTTAGCTTAAGCTTGTCTTCGATTGCTAATCTCGCGGCCAACCTTAACATATTGGCTCTCTTTGATCGGGAGACGACAACTTCTGACGTTAAATCATCGTTAATGTTGCGACTGCTAAATTTACTAATAATCTCAGCCTCAACATCTTTTTGAGTAGTATCGCTAGCTACTGCTTCATCTACTCGAGGTTCAAAATCGATTTCCAAAAAGGTCTGGGAGTTGTTTATGACCTGAAAGAAAAAGCCGTAATACTCTAGTACGTCAGTACCGTGTTTCTGTTCTATATCAGATAAACGCTTACTGTCGCCCTCGTTCATTGGATCGCGTCGAAGTTCATCGAGTGCCAACTCGGCAGCCTCCGGGGCTTCTAAAATCCCCTTCATCACTGCTCCGGGAGCGAATTTTACTTCAAAGTCATTTTCGCTAGACACTTTTCCCTCCTTAGTAGCTGCATGCTAACACTCTACAGTCTGAAGGCTCTGTTGAAATTCTAACTAAGTAGCAAAAATCAGGCTGCTAAACCGTGCGCCGAAAGGGCTGAGTCAATCCGAGGTCGGTCAAATCCAACAATTATGTCGCCGCCAATATCTAATACCGGGATACCGCGCTGGCCGCTTTTTTCGACCGCCGCCGTTCCATTGGCCGGATCGCTCTCGACGTCTAAATCGGTGTACTTAATACCCTTCTGATCCAGGTATTGTTTTGCGGCGTGGCAAAAGGCACACCAAGTAGCTGTGTAAATAGTAACTGTCTTATCGTTATCGTTTGTCATAGTACTTAATATTATACAGTTAATTGATATTTTGCTGAAGGACAAAAAGATATCTGAAATTCTGTAACGTTTAGCGGATATCTGTTACAATTTAAGAAATGTCGAGCGAGATGACCGGTAAGCAACCGGCCAAAATAGATCAGGCGCAAGAAGAGCGTGCTAGAAAGACGGCCATGAGCTTGTTTTTGGGCGCTGTTTTAGACATGAGCTGGCAAATGGCAATTGTCGTACTAGTGCCAATTATTGGCGGCGTCGAGTTAGATAAGCACTGGCATACTACGCCGTGGCTGACAATTAGCGGCTTTATTATTGCGATGATTGGTACTTATTTAGTTATTCGGCGGATGCTCGCGGCATATGGCAATGTCAGCATTAATAATCCCAAGGAGAAGAAGTGAATTTCGGTTTAAGCCAAGTAGTAGCCTCTAGCGGTCCGGCGGTGCATATTGCGCCACAAGGTTTGTTTCATATCTGGCATTTGGCAATTACTAATTCCGTCCTATTCGGCTGGATTGGCACACTGGTAATGATCGTACTCTTTATTTGGGTAGCGCATCGGGTTACGGTTAAGCCTAAGGGCGGTATTATCCAGTTCATTGAAGTGATTGCTGAGTATATTGGCGGTACTGTAGAGGATGCTTTTGACGAGAAGGCCAGAGCTCAAAAGTACGTGCTCTACTTTGTGCCCTTATTCTTTTTCATTTTATTTAACAACCTACTGGGTTTGATTCCGGGTATTGGCGATTCGGTAACCTATAACGGCACGGCCTTACTTAGGCCACTGACAGCCGACTTTAACGCGACTCTTGCGATGGCGGTCATTACGATGGGTCTGGTTTACTCTAGCTCGATTCGCGAAGTTGGTTTGAAGGGTTATTTTAGCCACTTCTTTGTCGGTAGTTTAAAAAACCCGTTCTATATTTTCCTGGGCTTAATTGAGATGGTGACCGACCTGACAAGAGTAATAAGCCTGTCGCTGCGTCTTTTCTTAAATATTTCAATTGTTGAAATTATCGTAGTTGTTTTTGCTTGGCTGGGGCACGTTATCGCTCCGTTTACGGCCGCCCCATTTTACCTGCTTGATTTGTTTGATGATGTTCTGCAGGCCTTTATTTTTGTGCTTTTAGGCACAATGTATCTGGCCATTGCAGTTAACCATGGTTCAGCGCACGCTAAGACTGAAGACGGCTTGACCGAGGCCGCGCTTCCTGAAAGAATTAAGGCGAACGCTTGAAAATAAGGGTGGGTGAAATTAGTTGTTAATTAAATCAATTTAAAGGAGAAGAGAGAAAGTATGGTAACGATTCTAGCAACATTAACGCAACCGCAAGCAATGCAGACTATCGCCAAGGGGCTGATGATCGGCGGCGGCTTTATTGGGCCAAGCATTGGAATGGGCGTAGTCGGCGGTAGCTACTTGCAAGCAACCGGACGAAATCCGGAGTCTAAACTATTAGGACAGGCTCTAGTGTTCGTGGCGATCATTGAGCTTTATGCTCTTTTGGCATTTGCTTCAGTATTCTTTATTGCTTAAGGGTATTAATAATAATCAAGGACAGAGATAGAAGAGTAGAAAATGATAGGATTGGTACAAAACTTTGGCAGTTCGACCGGACTAGGAGCCTTAGGGCTGAGTGCGTCTGCTTTTGTAATTCAGTTAATTACCTTTGTTATCGCCCTACTGATTCTTCGCAAGTGGGCTTTTAAGCCAATCATGAAGGTTCTTAATGAGCGGCGTGAGGCGATTGAAAAAGGTGTTAGCTTGGGCGAACAGATGCAAAAAGAAAAGGATGAGTTGGAAGCCAAGGTGAACCACACGCTGACTCAGACGCGCCAGAAAGCGGATAAGATTCTTTCTGATGCTTCGGCAACCGCTAGACAGATGGTGCATGAAGCCGAAGATCAGGCCAGAGTGAAGGCTGAGGTAATTATTAAGGATGCCGCCGATCGCGGCTTGCTAGAAACCAAGCGGGCCTGGCGCAAGCTGGAAGGTCAGCTAACCGGCCTAGTTACAGACGCTACTGAGGCTGTAATTGGCGAAAAAGTAGATTCGAGTAAGGATTCGGAGCTTATTAATCGTGCCCTAAAGGAGCAGATTAAAACATGAAGGTAGCGCGCAGACAGATTGCCTCGGCTATTTCCGAGCTGAGCTTTACAACTCCCATCGACAAGCTGGCTAACGAAGTTGCAGCCTATTTACTAAGCGAGCGGCGCAGCAATGAACTGGATTCACTGATGCGTGATTGCATGGAGGACCGAGCCCAGCACGGAGTGGTTGAAGTGATTGCCGTGAGTGCTCATGAACTTGATCCGCGTGCTGTAGAAGATATTAAGCGCCAAGTTTTAGTCCACTATCCTAAAGCTCGCGAAGTTATAGTCAGCCCTAAGCATGACTCTTCGTTGATTGGTGGTGTCCGGCTGGAGTTTGCTAACGCCCAGTTAGATCTAACTCTAAGGGGCAAATTAAATCGCTTTAAACAATTAATGACTAACGGAAAGGAAGAATAGTGGCTGAGATTTCAATTCAAAATTTAAGTTCAGACATTCGCCGGGCAATTAGTGAGCTGAAAACTCGTCCGGAGATAGAAGAGGCCGGTATTGTCACCCGGGTTGGTGACGGTATTGCCTGGATCTACGGTCTTAGACGTTGTGGCTTTAGCGAAATGATAGATATTGAAGGCCTAAGCGGTAAACCGGTTACAGCTTTCGCTTTTAATTTGGGCGATGACGAGATTGGCGCGGTGCTTCTAGGCGAGGATACCGAAGTTAAGGCTGGCGCCAAGGCTTCACTTAGCGGCAAGGTGCTTGAAGTACCTGTCGGTCCAGAATTAGTTGGCCGAGTGGTTGACCCGCTTGGTCGACCGCTAGATGGCGGTGAGCCGATTAAAACCAAGCAGACTGCCCGGGTAGAACGCCGGGCACCGGGAGTACTTGATCGTAAGAGCGTTCATGAGCCGTTAATGACTGGAATCATGGCCATTGACGCAATGATTCCGATTGGGCGTGGCCAGCGAGAGCTAATTATTGGTGATCGCCAGACCGGAAAAACGGCTATTGTCGTCGATACGATGATTAACCAAAAACGCCAAAAGACCGGAGTTATTAACGTTTACGTGGCCATTGGTCAGAAGTTGAGCAAAGTCGCGCGTTTAGTCGACAGATTGAAGCGCGAAGGCGTGATGGAACAGACGATTGTTGTCGCTACTTCCCCTGCCGATCCGGCGGCACTGCTTTATTTGGCGCCTTATGCCGGCTGCGCAATGGGCGAATACTACCGCGACAACTCAGCCCACGCTTTGGTAATTTATGACGACTTATCCAAGCATGCCGTTGCCTATCGGCAGATGAGTCTTTTGCTGCGTCGTCCACCGGGACGAGAAGCTTACCCAGGCGATGTTTTTTATCTGCATTCACGCTTGCTGGAACGGGCGGCAAAACTGAGCGACGATTTAGGCGGAGGTTCATTAACTGCCCTGCCAATCATTGAGACTCAGGCCGGTGACATTTCGGCTTACATTCCGACTAACGTAATCTCGATTACCGACGGTCAGATTTTCATGGAAACTAACTTGTTTTATCAAGGGATCCGTCCGGCTATTTCAGTTGGTCTATCGGTTTCCCGGGTTGGCGGGGCGGCTCAGACTAAAGGGATTAAGAACGTGGCCGGTGGATTACGCTTGGCCTTGGCACAGTTCCGTGAACTGGCCTCCTTTAGCCAGTTCTCAACTGATCTTGATCAAGATACCAGAAACCGTATTGAGCGCGGTCAGCGTTTAACTGAGCTGCTAAAGCAGGCTCAGTACTCGCCTTACGCGCTATGGGAGATGTACGCGGCAATTCTAGTTACTACTACTGGGCTGTTAGACAAAGTGCCGTTGGAAAAGATTAAGCCGGCTGAAGCTGAGCTGCTTCGAGAGCTTAGGGCCAAGCATTCCAAGATGATCGAGCAGATTAATAGCGGTGCGCTTCCTGAAGAGCGCCAAAAAGAAGCAATTCTAAGTGTCGGCAAAGCGATTGCGGCCTCCTACGAGCCGGTTGCTGAGACTAAGAAAAAGAAGCAAGAGAGTGTCTAGTGGCTTCGACAATATTACTTAAACGACGGATTGGATCGATCCGCAACACTCGGCAGATTACCAAGGCTATGGAGCTTGTGGCGGCCTCGAAAATGCGCCGGGCTCAGGATCAGGCTCTAAGTAGCCGCTCTTACCGGGACGAAACTTACGGACTGTTGACACGGCTAAGTACGATTAGCGAAGTCACCCGCCAGCCGCTGTTCAGTGTCCGCCCGGTTCGGACTCGTCTTTATGTAGTTATTACTTCCAATAGCGGTTTGGCTGGGGCTTATAACGCCAACGTACTTAAAATGCTGACGCAAGAGGTGATTAAAGACCGTGATAACGGCATTAAAAGCCAGGTAATCGCAGTTGGCAATAAGGGAGCGCAATTTGCGCGTCGTACGGAGTCAATAGATTTAATTGCGGTTTACTCGGCCTTTGGCGATTCGCCTAGCGCTAACGACCTGCGCCCGATCTTAAACACGATTGTCGAAAAATATCTAAAGCAGGAAATTGACCAAGTGCGATTAATTTACACGCTGTTTAAGTCCAACTTGGTGCAGTTAACTACCCAAACCAATCTTATGCCGGCGTCGGTTGATGACGGCCATGAGAATCATGACGGTTTTACTAATTTCGAACCGGACATTGAGAGTGTTCTGCATTATACCGGGCTGCGCTTAATTGAGGCCCAGTTATGGCAAGCCGTTTTAGAGGGATTGGCGTCCGAGCAATCAGCTCGCATGCTGGCGATGAAAAACGCCACAGATAATGCCGGTGAGCTAATTGATGAGTATACGCTGGAATTTAATACCGCCCGCCAGGCAGCAATTACCCAAGAGCTGGCCGAAATATCCGGCGGCGTTGAAGCAATGAAGGATTAAAAAGGAGTAGTGTAATGGCAGCAGCATCAGAATTAAAGAAATCTAAAATCGGCAGTATTAGTCAAATTGTTGGCGTGGTTGTAGACGTCCAGTTTGATGTTGATTCCCTGCCGGACATCTATAACGCGTTGGAAGTCGAATTAGAGGGCGAAAAACTGGTACTAGAAGTAGCTCAGCATCTAAGCGAATCCAGTGTTCGAGCAATTGCACTTGGTTCCACTGACGGACTGAGGAGGGGTGCAGAAGTTAAAGATAGCGGCAGCGCAATTAGCGTACCGGTCGGTAAGGAAACTCTAGGCCGGATGTTTAACGTCATTGGGCAACCGATAGACAAACAAAAAGGTGCTTTTAGTGAATACGCGCCGATTCATAAGTCACCTCCTTTATTAGTTGATCAGTCCGGACAGGTTGAAATTCTAGAGACCGGAATAAAAGTTATTGACTTAATCGCCCCAATTACTAAGGGTGGTAAGGTCGGACTATTCGGTGGAGCCGGAGTTGGCAAGACGGTTTTAATCCAAGAATTAATCAACAATATTGCAAAGTTTCATTCCGGTGTGTCGGTTTTTGCTGGTGTCGGTGAACGAACTCGTGAAGGCAATGATTTATATAACGAAATGGAAGAGTCAGGAGTTATTAAAAATACTTCCCTGGTCTTCGGTCAGATGAACGAACCGCCTGGAGCACGTTTAAGAGTCGGCCTTTCCGGCTTAACGATTGCCGAAGGTTTTAGAGACAAAGGCAGCGACGTACTTTTGTTCATAGATAACATTTTCCGCTTTACTCAGGCTGGAAGTGAGGTCTCTGCCCTTCTCGGCCGTTTACCTTCAGCTGTCGGCTACCAACCTAACCTGCAACAGGAAATGGGTGCTTTACAGGAACGGATTACATCTACCCGCGAGGGATCGATTACTTCAGTGCAGGCAGTTTATGTGCCAGCCGACGACCTGACCGACCCGGCCCCGGCCACTACCTTTGCTCACCTAGATTCAACAATTGTGCTCAGCCGAGCATTAACTGAGCTTGGACTATACCCGGCAGTTGACCCGCTTGATTCAAACTCCTCGATTCTGGATCCGGAAATTGTCGGCGAAGAACATTACAATGTGGCGCGTGAAGTGCAGTTAGTGCTGCAGCGCTACAAGGATCTTCAAGACATCATTGCAATTTTAGGCATGGAAGAATTGTCCGACGAGGACAAAAAGACCGTTGATCGGGCGCGGCGCATTCAGCGTTTCCTAACCCAGCCGTTTTACGTAGCCGAGACTTTTACCGGCATGAGCGGAAAGTATGTTAAGTTAAGCGATACGATTCGCGGCTTTAAAGAAATCCTTGAGGGCAAACATGACGATAAAAGCGAGCAGGCATTTTACATGAAGGGCTCGATTGACGAAGTTAAAGAGGATAAGTAGTGATGTTTCATCTCAAACTCGTGACATTAACCGGCACCAAGTTTGAGGGTGATGTTTATGAAGTGCTATTGCCGACCCTAGATGGGCAGATTGGCATTTTGCCAAATCACATGCCTCTAATTAGTGTCGCAACTACCGGCGTGATTAGCGTTCGCAAGAATCCGCACGACATGGACCGGCAGATGGATCACTATGCGACCTACGGTGGCGTAATTGAGTTTGAGCATAACAATCTGCGAGTCATTGTTGACGAGGCTGACGCTGCGGAAGGCATTAATGAAGCTGAGGCTCAAAAAGCTTTCGAAAGAGCTAAGCGCATGCATGCTGAAGCCAAAGACCAGGTTTCTTTGGAGCACGCTCAGGCTTTAATCGATCGCAGTGCAGTACGTCTGCAAGTCGCAAACTTGCATCGTCGCCATCGCCAGAGATAACTTTCTTGCTACTTAGCAAGCTTTAATTTAACGCCGCAAAAGGCACAGCGCGTAGCGCTAATTGGAATAGTACTTAGACATTCCGGACATTTTTTGTCAGTTGGATCGGGCGGAGTTTTAAGCCGAGAAGTAAATTCGATTAATTTATTTAGCGGGTGAATTACCAAAAAGAAAACGGCCGCTGCAATCATTAGAAATGAGACTAGACTATTTATAAAATCGCCGTACGCAAAGCGGCTGTGATTGAGCGTAAAATAGTAAGCTGAAAAATCTGGTTTGCCGCCAATTGCCGAAATTAAAGGCGTAATTAAATCTTTCACTAATGACTGAACTACTCCGTTAAAAGCCGCGCCGACGACAAAGGCCACGGCTAGCTCAATGGCATTTCCACGCAATATAAATTTCTTAAAATCAGACAACATTATTAATGTAATTTAGCCTTAGATATAAATAATAGTAAACCAATTTTTAACAAAAATACATTTCGCGTAGTACGTAAAAATAAAGTTTTTTTAGTAAACTATTTAATGCGCTAAAGCTTAAATCCTTTACATTTGTAATCATACCTTGTACGCTAAGAATTA
>DAHWQR010000010.1 GCA_027340655.1 Candidatus Saccharimonadota bacterium | reverse complement strand
GGAGGATACGTTAGTTTCAATTTCGGCTTGCGGGTAGTCATAACTGATCAACTCTAAAGACTTAATGTTTACTGCTCGAGCTTTAAGTTCTACGGCTGCGTTTTGTCTGGCTAGCTTATACGAACGAACACCGTTAACTTTTATAGCCGAGAATGCTGGCGGTGTTTGCATGATATTACCCTTAAAACCAGCTAGGACTTTAAGCAATTCGTCAGAAGTTGGTTTGAGCAAATTAGGATTTGAGTCCTGTAGCTCACCTTCCGGATCTCCCGAAGTACTGGTTTGGCCAAACACCATTCTAGCTCTATAGACTTTATCCTGCTTAAGCATTTGTTCGGAACGAACTGTATAAGTTTTTCCGACCAGCAGTATGAGAAGCCCGGTCGCGAAAGGATCCAAAGTTCCGCTGTGTCCAACTTTGATGCGTTTCTGCGGTTGACCACTGGCTCGTGCAACTACGCCGCGCACATATTTAACTACGTCAAAGCTGGTCCAGCCCGCAGGCTTGTCGACAAAAAGCAATCCTTCCATCCTTAGCTATTTGCCTGGTGGCGGTTCTGGAGGAAGAAAGTCCGGTGAGATTATGGGAGGTGGCACCTGAGGTGGTGAATCGGCAGATATATCCGGATCATCTTCTATGCCAAAGTTAGCCGGATTAAACTCTAGCGACTTAGTATCATCTGGCCCTTCAGGCTGCGTGTTAGCCATGCTGCTGTCGCCATTTTGCTCTTGGTCTGGTTGATCTTGCGCGCCCCTAAGGTGTGGACTGTCCACAGCTTGCTCAATTTCACTCAAGGTCTGATTATCTTTATCCGTTTCAGTGCCCAAGGACAAATTTGAGTCTACCCCCGGTCCGGGCGATGGCTGAACTGTAGGTATGTCGCTAGGTTGCGGTTCCCCGACAATCGGCGTCAGTGGCTCTCGACTGAGTAGCTGAGCCGTATCTACCGGAGGCAAACTTAATGGATCGGTGGATGGCTCAAGGTCGTCTTGATTAAGTGAATTAGCGGTTAACTGCCCGCCCAGAGCTGGCGGCTCGGTAATCATTCTGTTGGACAATGTCTTGTCATTATCCGGTACTACTGGATTAGTGGTAGGTTCGGACATAGTTTCGGCCTGCCCGGCGGTATCCGAGTGGCCAATTTGCAAAGTTCCATCATCGTTTTTCGGGCTGGTCTTAGGCTGAACTTGCTCTAGGCTATCGGCAAGCTTGTTAGCTACCAGTTGCTGATTTGCTCCAGCAGCCATTAAAGCTGCGGCGGTACTCATCGTATTCGGAGTTGTCCGGTCATTACTAAAGCGGTTAGTCTCGGCTACGATACCAGTTAGCAGGGCTGTAGCAATTTGCGGATCAATTTGTTGAGCGTCAATTACCAGACAAAGGTCATAGACTAGCTCGCAAAGACTACTCGCCGAGCTATCGCGCCAATTGATAGAGCCGATGTCGCCTGATTCACTAGTATTGATAGTTGTGACTACGGCATCATGCAATATGCGACCGTGGGCAACAATCGCCTGGTCTAAATCTTCCTGCTTAGTTACTCCAATAGCGACAATCGCATCGATATTAAAATCGCCTTGGCTAAACTCCAGATCGGCAGCACTTAAGCTTGTTCTATAGGGAGTAATGAAGATCTTTACTACCCGGTCTTCCACCTTATAGCGCAGTTTGTCGGCCTTACTTTTATCGAGCGCAATAATAAAGTCACGCAGCGAGTCGGTGTTCTTCTCGAGCGTCTCTTCGGGTTCGAGAAATTCCAAGGTGTTTGGTATATCACCGCTAAATACCGCCGTAGCATGTTTGCCCATCTTGTTGAGCCAGATTGTCATACCAATGCAAGCCGCCAGTTGGTCTACGCTTGGGCTATTACTGACCGTGACCAGTACATTATTAGCCGCCTTGAGTTTTTCAGCCAGTTGCGCTTTATTATCCATGCTTATAATTTATTTGTTTTTTAAGATGACTTAATGATAACGATAGCATGATTTAACCTCAATTGTCCATTAGGCATTTGCAACATCAATATATCCTCTTGTATAGTAATAAGCCGTAATTAATCTAACTGAAGCGGAACTTCACTAATAAAATTATGCCTATTATTAAATCAGCTAAGAAACGAGTACGCGTTGCTCGTAAAGCAGCCATTAGAAATACTAAAGTAAAGCGGGGACTTAAGGTCGCCATCAAAAACCTTGGAGCGAAGCCTAGCGCCGAAACCCATTCCAAGGCCCAGAGCCGGGTAGATATCGCTCTTAAGAAAAAACTGATCAGTAAACGTAAGGCTGCTCGACTTAAACAACGGGCTGCCGCTGTAAGCAAGCAAGCTAACGTTAAACTGTCACCGGCCAAGACGGCTGCTAAAAAGGCTGCGCCAAAAACTGCGGCTCCTAAAAAGAAACCCGCCACCAAGACCAAAAAAGCTTAGATACTTAGCAGATAGTGTTTTAGCGCATCATCAATGTTGTAGGCCCGTGTTGATTTACTTTTGCTATCAATAAGCGCCAGCTTGTCTATCGCTACTACCAGATCCTGGTAACTGATTGATTCGGCAAGCTGCATCGCTTTTGAGACCGCCCAGGAATTAAAGCCTGAATCTTGGGCAATTTCATCGGCACTACTATTTTGCCGAGAAGTTTTAATTAAAGCTAGCAGATGTAGCTGCCAAGCCAACGAACCGATAATAAGCAACGGTTCGACCCCAAGATAACGTTGTTCCTCATAAAGCCTTAAGGCCTTTGACCGGTCACTACCCGCAAAGGCTGCTGCCGCTAAATCGAATGTGTTGCTGTCGATTCCCGGCTCAACCAGAGCATCGATAGTCGATTTCGAAATTTCTAAATTATACGCTAGAAGCTTATCTACTTCAGTGGCTAAACGCTGTTGATTGTTTCCTACCAGGCTAATCAAGTACGGGCCTGCCTCCTTGCTGATACTGCCGCCATTATTGCGTACGTATTCATCCAGCCAGCGCCAAAGCATAAAATCTTTTAGAGGGTAGAACTCTTTAAAGTCGGACTTAGCTTTAAGCGCCTTATACAACTTGCTGCGTCCATCTAAATTGGGTTCGAAAATTATAACTTCCACCCCTTCTTGTTTATCTTTAGGGTGCGCTTCCAGCCAGTCTATAAACTTTTGGCTCAAATCGGAGTTATCGCTAAGTGAGTGAATAATCAAGAGTTTGACAGGAGCAAATAAGGACGGCGCGCCGAGCTGAGCAATCACTTCACCGGCTTTATCGTTATCCAAATCCAAAGCGTTTAGGCGTTCAATTCCGGCCGGATTATGGTTAGCATCTAGAAACTGTTTGGTGCGAGAGTTTAGTTCGCGCCAGATCTCGTAACGATTAGTGCCACAAAGTGTCGTAACGCTCATTTGTCTTCCATTCTATACAATGAACTCTTTTTTGTCGGTTTAAGTTTCTGACAGTGCGGACAATAGTGAGTTCCTCTACCGGCAACGCGTATTTTTAGAATTGTCGTTCCGCAGCGTGGACAGGGCTGGTTTTCGCGCCGAAAGACGGAAGCAAATTCAAGATAGCTGCCACGCCTACCTTCGGCATTAACATAGTTTCGGTCGGTAGAGCCGCCATACTCAAGGCTCAGGTTCAAAACTTTGATTAAAGCGTCATGCAAATTCTTAAAGTCTTTAGCGGATAGTTCGCTAACCGCTGTAGACGGATGGATTTTAGCTTCCCAAAGCGATTCATCGGCATATATATTGCCCACTCCGGCAATCACGCTTTGGTCTAATAACGCAGCTTTAATAACTGATCTGGGCCGCCGCATTAAGCGCTTACGAAGCTCCAGCCAGTTAAATTCTGCCGCTAAAGGTTCCGGACCAAGACGACGAAAAAAATCTATCTCATCAATTATTGAAGACGGATAGAGCCGCATCCAGCCAAATTTGCGCTGATCATTAAAAAACAATTGGCCGCCATCCGAAAAAGCCAGTGTAACCCTTGTTGATTTGTCCGGTAGACGGCTAATCAGCGAGTCGTTTGGATGCCCTGCTCCAAAGTGTGTCTCGCCATCGTCATAAACAAGCTGTCCGGTCATCCGTAAATGAATAATCAGAGAGTAGCCGCTATTTAGCTGAATTATTAAAGCCTTGCCGCGTCGAGAGATTCCTTCTATTGTGCTATTAATTAGGAACTTCTTAACGTCTTCTGGCGAGTTTGGGAAACTTTTAGGGGTATCAAAATCTACAGCGCTCACTTGCTTACCGATAATTAACTTATCTAAGCCGCGCCTAATTGTCTCAACCTCAGGTAGTTCGGGCATATACTTTCTCTAACATTAAGTATACTTAAAGTTACTAGGAGCTTATGGATTCATTAGCAGAAATACTGGCCAATAAGGATTTTTCTTTGCCGGATGAAGTTAAGGCAATTAAGGCTTTTGTGGCCGAGAATTATGATAACCGAGATGTTACGGTCAAATTATTGAATCAGGAAATTATTATTATGAGCCGCAGCGCCAGTTTGATTGGCAGCTTACGCTTAAACGCCCCGGCTCTGGCTCGAGCCGCAGGAACCGTAAAACGTATTCGCTTTCGAATTGGCTAAAGGTTTAGCGAGTTAGTCATTTCTTGGAAATTCGGAACTTGGGCCTCAAACAAAGTCAGCGTCAAATTAAGATTTCCGTCATAAGTGTGGGTTCCGCCACAATTAGTCGCCCAATAGCGCTCAACTTGGCTATTGTTCACGTCAAAGCTAAAAATATACCGATCGCCGGTTGGGCAGTAACCGCTTGCCTGGCTTAGTGCCGGGTTATTTGAGCCGCTGTTAAAATTCGCGTATTCCAGCGAACGAAGAAAAACATGGAATGAAGCTACGCTCATCGGATAGCTGTGCGTCGAAACAAGATTGTCATCATATCCGCTGAAGATATTGAAGGTTGTGGCCGAATTAGAAACTACTACCTGAACTTGGTTATGCAAAGAAACGGCATTAACCGGACCGTCGATTAGCATCGCAACTTGAGCCGATGAATTACCGGCATAAGAAGCCATAGGCAGAGGTATCTTAGCCTTTGGTCCGCTTGGCTGAAAAACAATAAGAGCAAACAAGACAATAACTAAAATTACTGCCAAACTAATGCCAATAAGGAAGCGTAAATGCCTACTCCTGAACATAAAACTTATTTTACCATAACATTATTTATTTACAAGTATCTCGTAATATCTCAACACCTTTGCAACATAAAAAGCGGCTGTTCTAAACTGTAAGGACCACTAAATCTAAACAGGAGAACAGCCGTATGAGCTATTCTAACAACCCTAACCTACCTAAGGCGAGAGCAATAGGTATGAAACTACTAATTAAAGAGGGGCTACCACTGCAAGTGGTAGCTAACAAGTGTGGTGTACATAGGAGTACTGTCTACAGATGGAAGCTTAAGTGGTTGGATATTAACCAGAATGTAGACCTGGCTAACCACTACCGTCCTAGCCGTGCCTTAGGTAAGCAATTTAGATTTACAGCTGTAAGTTGGAGAATACCAACCCTAAACTCTAGGCCGAAGACTAGCCCTAAGGCTATCTCCGAGGAGGTTGTTAAGCTGGTTCTAGCTTTAAGAACTAAGCTAAACCGCTGTAGTGAAGTTATATGGTTTCACTTGAACCAGGACTACCACATTAAGATAAGCCTAAATAGTGTCCGGAGAATCCTAAAGCGCCATCACTACATAGATGGTCGTAAGAAACGAGTCCGTCCAGACAATCCTAGACGTCCACACGTTACATACCCTGGTGGGCTAGTTGAAACAGATACTATTCACCATGTAGATCCTAAGACCGGTAAAAGACTGTATTACTATACAGTTATTGACCTGTTCAGCAGGATGACTCATGTCACCCTGGCTCCAAAGCTTAGCCCAGGGCTAGCTGCGCAAGCTGTACTAGAAGCTCGGGATAAATGGGGATTAGTAATATCTATGGTGCAGAGTGACAATGGCCCAGAGTATGGTCGTTACTTTGAAGATTGCTTACAAAGAAGAAACATAACTACCAGACACACTAGACTGCATAGGCCTAACGACAATGCCCACATAGAAAGGTTTAACAGAACTATCCAAACTGAGTGCATTGGATATTACTGGAACAGAAGTAAACAACTTAAGAACCAGCAAGACACACTAACAACCTATCTAGACTACTACAACACTAGAAGAGTACACTGTAGTTTGCAGTACAGGACGCCCATTCAAATGTTGCAAAGCTCCTGAGGTTTGTACGGTATCTCGTACTCTTGATGCTAGGTGTTTTATCCCTAGGCTAAAATAATCACTATGATTTTAGGGTTTGTACTAAATTTAGAGTAGAAGTTTTGCTGGTAGCGTGCAACGCCCTGCTTACAAAATAGATTAGGCAATAATCAAAACAAACCCGCGAAACTGCCTAAGGCTAAGCTTGGCAACGTTTAGTTTCTCTCGCATGCCTAGATATGGGTTCTAGGTTCAAGATTTACGAAACAAAAGTATCCGACCAATCTTGCAAATCCACGTATAATAGATGGGAAACTTAAGGACTTTTAACCTATGGCTCTAAAACTTAAGTATGAGACCGGCATTGCGGCAACAATTCAGTTTATCGCTTTAACCATCCTCGACTTTATAAGTGGCGTCTCAACTTCGGTAACGCAATGCGTTAACGGCAGCGGCAGCTGTGCCGGTGACATAGCTTTGGCAATCTTTTACTTTATAGTCATTACCGTTTTATTCGGTATTCTCTGGTTGGCCGGTTTTGCGGCACAGGACCGCCGCAGCCGACGCATCGCACAAGCTTTAATCCTAGCTGAGGGATTCGTCTTTTTGGTTGGATTGTATGACTTTACTAAGCACCGCCACTCGCTTATTGGCTCACTAATTAGCCTAGTAGAGATAATTACTTCTGTATGGATTGCTTGGCTAGCACTGAGATTAATTTTAGCCCGTGGCGGCCGAGTAAGAAGACATCACCTGCACCATTAGATGCCAGATCTATAACTGACCCCAGTTATCGCCGATTTTTACATCAACATCCAGACGAACTGGTAATTCGTAAACATTTTGCATAATAGTTTGCAGTTCTTTAGCTACGCTCTCGGCAACTTCGGCTGGACACTCCACTAAAATTGAGTCATGTATCTGCAGTAATTGACGACAGTCGTTGTGTTGACTAGCTAAGAATTCCTCGCATTTAATCATGGCCATTTTCATCAAATCGGCCTCTGTTCCTTGGATGGGCATATTAACCGCGGCACGTTCGGCTGCGCTTCGTACTGCATAGTTTGATGAGTAGATATCCGGCATTGGCCGGCGGCGCCCAAACAAATCCTCGGCATAACCCAATTTTTTGGCACGTTCTAGTAATTGATCAAGATACTTAAACAAGGGCTGGCGTAAGCTCTTGTACTTATCGATAAATTTAACCGCCGCATCGCGGCTCATTCCGGTAGCCACGCTTAAGCCATGCGGGCTCATGCCGTAGAGTATACCGAAGTTAATAGCCTTAGCTGCGGAACGCATCTGCTTGGTCACATCTTCAGGTTGGCGGCCGTAGATTTCAGCTGCCGTTAGCAAATGAATGTCTGCTCCTCGGTTAAACATGTCGATTAGGCCCTGGTCATTGGACAACACCGCGGATAAACGAAGCTCAAATTGCGAATAGTCGGCACTGATTAATTTTTTCCCCTTCCCGGCAATAAAGGCAGTGCGAATCTTACGTCCCAGATCAGTTCTCGTAGGAATATTTTGCAAATTAGGGTCAGTGCTGCTAAGGCGCCCGGTTTGAGCAATGGTTAGATTAAACGTTGTGTGCAGGCGGCTTAGTTCATCAACCTGCTTTGGAAGTGTGTCGACATAGGTGTTTTTTAACTTGGCGATTTCCCGGTATTTACTAATCTGATCGATTATTGGGTGAGTGCCACGCAGTTTATCCAGCTCGACCGCCGCGGTGCTATAGCCGGTTTTGCCTTTCTTGATTCCATTAGTGGGCAGCTCTAGCTTATCGAACAAGATATCTGCCAGCTGGCTTGGACTGGCAATATTAAACACCACGCCAGCATAGCTGTAAATCTGTTGCTCTACCTCTAAAAGCATTTTGTCGATTTGAACACTGAAGCGCTTTAGATAATCAGTATCCAGTTCAATACCGGCAACTTCCATGCGAGCTAGAATCGGGATAATTGGCCACTCGATTTGCTCTAGCAGTTTAGGGTAAGCTTCTATCTTTTTTAGGCGCTGATGCTGCAATTTAAATAAGGCTTCTATTACCGCCACGATAACCGGACTACTCCTAACTAGCTCGTCATTATCCAGATCGTCAAGCGTTGCCCCTTGGTAATCTAGTTCTGCCCTGGCAATCTCACTTAGGGTTTGTTCCCGCATCAGACTGTTTAGCACGAAAGCGGCAATTAAAGTGTCATGAGAGACTGGCGGAAGCTTGCTTACACCCAGATTAATAAATACTTCAAGGGTTGCTTTCAGGTTGTGCCCGACTAAAGGCGGCAAATCCTCTAGAAAAAGCTTGAGCTCTGGCCGACCAATATGCTGAAGATCGAGCACATAGGTCTTACTTGTATCGGCACTAAGGATAATTAGCTGCGGCTCAATCCCGTGCGCGCCTTTAGACCGACTTGCTACATATACCTGCTTAGCTTCACTTAGATTGATCTGGGACAGCTGTTTGTTAGAGCTAATGGTCTCATACTTCCCATTCGCAAAATGGACTTTTGAGTACCCATCCTGAATATCTGCAATCTTAGTAGATAAGACTTGCGGTAATTGTCTAAGCAGAGTTTTGAACTGGAGTTTATTTAATAACTGGGCCAGTTCTGCAGCATTGGCATGTCTGCCGTCCATTTCGCTAAGATTGAGTTTAATTGGTGCATCGGTCCAGATGGCCGCGAGTTTTTTACTTAGATAAGCAAGCTCTTTTCCTTTAACCAGCTTGTCATACAAACTGTGCGGAGAGATTAGTTCGATGTTGCTATAGACACCGTCCAGTGTTTGGTATTTCTGGAGCAGGTCAATGGCAGTTTTTTCGCCAACTCCCGGAACACCTGGAATATTATCCGAAGAGTCGCCTTTTAGCGCTTTAAGGTCTAGGAATTGGGAAACTTTAATGCCGTATTTTGCTTCAAAAGATTCGGGCGAGTAAAGCTCTATGTCACTAAGCCCCCGTTTTAAGGCGTAGACATGGACGTGACCATCAACTAGTTGCAGCATATCCAGATCCGAAGTAACGAGCATCGTCTCAATACCTTCAGTCGTAGCCTGCTTAGCTAGAGCGCCCATAATATCGTCGGCTTCGTAATCGTCTAACTCATAGAGAGGCCAGCCAAAGGCTTTAAGTAGCTCATGCAGAATTGGAATCTGTTCATAAAAGTCTGCCGGAGGTGGTTTGCGCCCAGCCTTATATTGGGGATAAAGTTCAAGCCGTTTACGAATATTGGTTTTTGGTTTGTCCCAAGCAACTGCCACATAGTCAGGTTTTAATCGCTTAATTACCTCTAGGGCCATCGTCGCAAAACCAAATACGCCCCCTGTTGGAATCCCCTCATCGGTAGAAAGATTGGGCATTGCATAATACCCACGATAAAAAACACTTTTACCGTCAATGATAGCCAGTTTCTTCGCCGCCATAGCTATGTCTTAGTATAGTCTTTCAAGAAGCATTGAATCCCAATATCTGGTCCAGCTTCGCTTTAAGAGAGTTTAAATCTCCGTCTTCGTTTCTAAGAAAAAGATCGCATTTCGATTGGACGCCATTTAGAGATAATGCCGTAGGATCGGCTGAAGAAAGCTCGCCCATTTCAGCTTTTTGGTCAGCTAGAAACTTTTCAAAGGACACATTATCTACGATTGCATGGTCGCTACCCCGATCGGATTGATTTTGTCTTATTCGCTCGTAGCGAATCTTAGGATCGGCATCCAGCCACAGCACCACTCCGCCGTATTGATGGACGCTATCCGCCTCTGCTGGGTTACGTAAGCTGGCGATAGCTAGACCGTTATACTTTTGGTCACCGCCATTGGACGCATACATTTTGATCGCTTTATCGATTAGAACTCCAAGACCGTATTTACGGCGCCACTCGGAACTAAGTTGAGCCGTTGCTTCTCTCGTCAAAGGCACGCCCTGAATCTTTAGATGATTACGCAGAATATCTGAAACTGACACAAAAAAGAAATTGTGTCCTTGCTCCAACATGTGACCCACCGTGTCTTTACCTGAGCCGTTTGTTCCAGAAATCCCGAGTATCTTTGGCGGCATAGTTTATTTAATATAGTCGTGAAGTTTTTTGGCGTCACGATGTTTGCGCAGTTTAGCTAAGGCTTTAGCTTCGATTTGGCGAATCCGTTCCCGGGTCACGCTAAATTCTTGACCTACTTCTTCTAAGGTGTGGCTACGTCCGTCTTCCAGTCCAAAGCGCAGTTTAAGTATCTTTTGCTCGCGCTCGGTTAGTGCGCCCAGCATGTCTTTAACCTGCTCTTTAAGTAGCTGGCTGGTAGCCGATTCTTCCGGGCTAATAGTGTCTTCATCCTCAATAAAATCGGACAGCACGGAGTCTTCTTCATCGTCTCTAATTGAGGCGTCCAAACTCGAAATATCCTGTTTAATCTTCATGATGTGTTCAACTTTGTCTACATCAATTTCCATGGCTTGAGCAATTTCATCATTGGTTGGTTCACGGTTTAATTCCTGGGTTAAGCGACGCTGGGTACGCAGTAATTTATTAATTGTTTCAACCATGTGAACCGGAATCCGAATCGTCCGTGCTTGATCGGCAATCGCTCTAGTGATTGCTTGGCGAATCCACCAAGTGGCATAAGTTGAAAATTTAAACCCTTTATCCGGATCGAACTTCTCGACAGCACGCAGTAACCCGGTATTACCTTCTTGAATTAAATCAAGCAGATCCAGGCCCCGCCCGACGTAGCGCTTAGCGATAGAAACCACTAAACGCATGTTGGCTTCGGCCATTTTATCCTTAGCGCTCTTGTCACCGGCAACCACTTGTTTTGCTAATGCCAGCTCTTCGTCGGCAGTTAACAAAGGAATTTTGCCGATTTCTCTTAGATACAAGCGCACTGAGTCATCGGCTACATCATCGTCCAGGTAGACGCTGGCAGTATCGGTTTCTTCTTCGGCTTCCTCTTCGTCCCAACCCTCACTAAAACCGACTTCGCCCGGATTGGCGGCGGTAATTTCAATATTGGCATCGGCAAGTTCCGTGTATAAGGCATCCAGTATTTCCGTATTAGCCGGCTCATCGGCAATTTCCTCAAAGATCTCACGCTGTGAGATTTGACCTTCTTTTTTGGCTTTAGCAACCAGCGCTTCTTTGCGAGCCAATATGGCTTCTTCGCTAGGCCGTGCAGCTTCTGACTTTTTCTTAGGCATGGATTTGTTCCCCCAAATTATCTCTAAGTAATTCATCTAGCCGCCGGGCTTGAGCTAATAATTTATCAGTCTGAAGCTCGTCCGCGGCGGACATCTGTTTGGATAAATTTATTTTTTGCTGTTTAACGTAATCTTCTATCAGACGTACCTGCAATCGAGCCGCTTCGTATTTCAGTTCGCTAAGCTCGAGGCCCTGATAAAGTTCTTCATACTGTAACATTAATATTTTAACATAGTCTTCCATTTCCGCCAACTGTTTCGCTTGTTTTTTGGGATCGCTTTCGGTCTGTTTAAATACTTCTAGTAGCCGTCTGGCCGGCTCCCGACTGAGCATTGCCGGCTCCAGTATTTCCAGCTGTGTTCGCAGCTCTGGATGCATCTGTAGCAGGCTGAGCAAATGGTCCTCGCATTTAATATTCTCCAATTGCTGAGCACTAAGCACCTCTATATTCGGCTTGGCATGCTTAAGCGGGCGCGGCGCTGAATTGCTAGAGGTTCGCTGGAGTTTGTTATCCAGCGCATCTTTCGAGACCCCAAGTTTAGCCGCCATTAGATTTAAGTAGTGGTCTTGCTCTACCGCATCATCCAGATTAACGATCAATGGCATCAGCTCGTCACTAAACTCCCGCTTCCCGGTAGCCGTGCTTAAATCATGGCGCTCCTGCACTACACCGATCAACCAGTCTATAGCATAGTGACAGTTTTCGATGGCTTTTAGCCAAAGTGAAGGATCTTTTTTAATTAACTCGTCCGGATCTTTGCCTCCCTTTAAGTCAATAATGTTTAGCGCAACGTGTAGCCGGCTGGCCAGTAAGATTGAGCGTTCAGTTGCGGCGATGCCGGCGCTGTCGCTATCAAAAGCCAGTCGAATATCATGCGCAAAGTGAGTAAGGCTTTTGAGGTTGGCTTCGGTCAGAGCCGTTCCGGCAGTAGCTACTACCTGTTTAATACCGGCCTGATGACTCATAATCACATCCAGATTGCCCTCAACCAAAACTGCAAACTTCTGTTCGCGAATCGCCTGCTTTGCAAAATGCAAGCCGAAGATATGCCGACTCTTGTCATAAAGTACCGTTTTAGAAGTGTTTATATACTTCGGGCCGTTATCATCTGCCCTCAGCAGCCTAGCCGTAAAACCGATTACCTGTCCTTGCGGGTCGGACAATGGAATCATTACTCTGCCTCGGAACATATCACTGATGCGTCCAGTTCGCTTGGTGCCCAGACCGGCATCTAGGATTTCAGGCTCGCTAAAGCCCGTTTTCTTTAGGTAGTCGACAAGTGCCGTACCGGTATTCGGAGAGTAGCCTAACTTCCAATCCAGGACTGTCTCTTTACTGAAGTGGCGTTGAGTCAGGACATAGTCCAGTGCTTCGTGATTGCCACGGAGTTGAACCTGGTAGAACTTTGCTGCGGCTTCGTTAGCTGCAATCAGGCGCTCCTTATCCGGACCGCCGCTTCGGCCGCCACCAGAAGTTTTATATTGCTCAAGATCAACGCCGGCTTTACGGGCTAAAAGCTCAAGTGCGCCTTTAAATTCCAGTCCCTCGACTTCCATAATGAAAGAAAACATGTTGCCACCCTTGCCTGAAGAAAAATCATGCCAGATTTGTTTTTCTGGACTAACCATGAAGCTAGGGGTTTTCTCGCTAGTGAACGGACTCAAGCCACGAAAATTACGCCCCGCTCGCTTGAGCTGAACGTATTCGCCGATCACGTCTTCTATCGACAGCCGGCTCTTGATTTCTTCAACCGCATCCATGTCGTTATAGTATTATTCTACATTTACTAACTTTTGTAATGTCTTCTTCTCTTTGTCGTGCTTATGATTAAATATATGCATGCCTCCAGTTCAAGGGTACAACCAGCCAAGTGTCGATCCATACGCCTTTTTAAATGAGACAAGAAAACCGAAAAAATTCTCGTTTGGCTCTTTTAATGGCCTGTCGATTCAAGGAAAGCTTATTGCCTTAGGTGTCGGCTTAGTTGTTTTAATTGTCCTGATCCTTATCTTAAAATTGGTCTTCGGAAGTTCCCAGTCCGTAAACACGCCTTCTCTTTACGCAGTTCTTGGCCAAGAGCAAGAACTCATGAACCTCAGCACTACCGGCAGCCAACAGTCCAGCGCCAGCCAAAGCTATCTAAATTTCTCGCAAACGGTAGTTGCTTCAGTGTCTAGCGATCAAAATAAATTACTTACGCTGCTTAGCTCTAACGGCATTAAAGTCTCAAGCAGCAACTTCCTGCTTCAGCCGACGGCTGACGCCAAACTAACTCAAGCTATTCAAGACAGTAATTTTGATCCAGTTTACTCAAGTGTTATGAATACCGAGCTTAAACTTTATCAAACGGATTTATCGAACGCCTATTCGCTTACCAAATCAACAGTATTAAGGAGCTACTTAAAAACAGATTATAGCCATACGGTTTTACTGTTTAAGATGCTCGGCTCTAGCTACGGCTAGACCACCTCTAAAGCCAGCTGATAGCTATGATCGATCAAAGCCGTGATCTCTTCTAGGCTTAGCTGCCCACTAACAACTATTGTGTACCAGACCCTAGGGTCAAGTTTCCGCGCCGTAGCAACCTCTTCATACTTGGTGCGCAGTAATTTCGACAGTTGCGGATCGGAGCGCAAGCTTAGCTCAAGCAATTGCCGGCCGGTCTCAAAGTAGGCAAACGGAATATCATTTACCGAGTAAACAGCTAAGGTTTTGGTATGTGGAAAAGCTAGACGAGTATTTTCAAGCTGATCTAAATAAAGCTTGATAGCAGACGTTTCATCAGTTTTCAGCATTTGGAGTGTCGTTCACCCTAAACCATTCAAGGTAATACTGTAGCTCGGCGATTGAAGCCTGAATATCATCAAAAGCCCGGTGGGCGTCTTTCTTATCGAACGTCACACCGTATTTAGCTTGCATAATTACCTTTAGCGACGAAACATCGACCATTCGGTAGTGCAATAAGGCGTCAACTTCCGGCCACCACTTTTTAATGAAATTGCGGTCATTATGAATGCTATTGCCCGCCAAGATAGCCGGTTCAGCGTTAAATTGGGCGTTAATGAAGCCGATTAATTCATGCTTTACCGCATCTTCCGGCTTGCCGGCTTTTTTAATTCTCTCTACTAGTCCGCTACTGCTGTGTTGAGCCATTGACCAATCGTTCATCCTGCCTAGCTCTTCATCGCTTCTTAGGATGCAGGCCTCATAACTAGCAAGGGTTTTAAAGTCAAAATCGGTAACCTCGGCGGCAACTTCTAAGATAACGTCTTTATCTACCTCAAGGCCGGTCATTTCCAGATCAACCCACAGCAGTTTAGTCGGTATCTTGTCGCGTAAGGCGCTATCCATGCCAGCCATTATAGCTTAGAGCAAGGAATGAATTTAGGCTTTTTAAGCGTTTCGGGCTTTAGCTAAGGCGTCGCTGTACCACTTAAGTTCGGTTAGCGCAGTCTTTAGCGCGGCACCGGGTCCGTAAGGATTAGCTGCTAGATCGGCACTTAGATTGCCTTCATCGTCAACTCCTTCACTGAGGCCAAGAAAAGCCACTTGCTGTGGAATTACTACGGCTCGACTCTCAGAGAGTATTTCTTTAAGCTGTACTGCGGCACGGGCACCGCCAACTGAACCGTGGCTAACAATTGTCGCTGGCTTGTGGTTCATCTCGCTCGTCAAATAATCAATGGCATTCTTTAGTACGCCGGGGATTGAATGATTGTATTCGGGAGTTACGAAAATAAAAGCGTCCGCATCAGCCAATGCTGCAAGCCAAGGCTTAACGTTTTCGTCAATCTTACGATCCGGGTTATAACGCGGACTAATCGGTTCGCCGAAAAATGGTAGTGTAAAGTCTTTAAGGTCTACAAGTTTGGCATCAACGCCATCCATCTTTGAGGCCTCAGCTAGCACCCATTTGGCCTGCTTAAGCGTTTGGCGGTTCTGTCTGGTCGACCCAACAATTACTGCTAATTTCATATATCTATTGCTCCTTTTGCTATACTTACTATAGTTATAGATAATACTATACTAAATATAGCATGGCAAGTTTAATTGATGCTCCGAAACAAATCGAGCCCAACGAGGGCTGCATTGCAAATGCCATGAAGGTATTGGGACTTAAATGGTCGGCTCTAATATTGCGCGACTTAAATAGCGGCCCGAAACATTTTTGTGAAATTGAGCATTCCATAGCCAAAATTACTCCTCGGATCTTGTCTCAAAGACTTAATGATCTGGAGGAGTTAAATATTATTGCTCAAACCGATGGTTGCTATAGTCTGACCCCTAAAGGATCGGATCTGATTCCAACATTAGTCCAGATGGCTAATTGGGGCAGTAAGTACCCGGACTAGAGATGGTTCGGGGCCTCAATGCCTAGCAGATTTAGTCCTTGCTCAAGTCTTTGCGCATAAGTTTGTGCCAGGTATAGCCTAGTCGCTTCGCGTTGGTCGCCGAGTACCCGGTTAAGTTCGTAAAAACGGTTAAAAGTCTGGGCTAGGTCGTAGAGGTAGTTACAGACTAGGTGTGGGCTAAGTTCGACTGTGGCTTTATTAATTTGGGCGGCAAATCGTGATAGTTTAAGAACTAGTTGTCGTTCACCCGACTCTAGTTCGGATATGTCGTCGGAGGGTGAGCTGGCTTTAGCAAGAATACTCCGCGCGCGGGCATAGGCATACTGCAAGTATGGACCGCTGTTGCCGAAAATGTTGACCGACTCTTCGGGCTCATAAACTATGTCCCCGCCTATGCGTTGTTTTAGAAATGCGTACTTCACGGCACCGAGCACTACCCTTTCGTCATGATCGCCACCTAAAAATGCTGCAGCCTCGTTGGCTGCTTGGAGCACCTCGTCAGCCGTCAGTATGTTCCCGCTACGGCTACTCATTTTCCGGCCACCACTCAGACGCACAATGCCATGAGTTAAATGAGTGGTCTTGCTAACTAGTTGTGGCGCAAACTGCTCTAAAGCTTTAAGCACCACCGCCATGTATTGTTGCTGTTCGCTGCCGGTAATAATTATTGATCGGTCAAACTTATAATCCCTCTGTTTAAGTTCGGCTAGCCCAATCTCTTTGCCCTCATAGGTTGGCAAGCCATGACTGTTAATAAACACTCTGGTATGCAACCCAAAAGGCTCACCTTCGAATATCACTGCGCCGTTACTTTCTTTAAAAACTCCCTTTGCGAGCTGTTCACGGACAATATTTAGTCCGATCGGGGCTACTGCGCTTTCCGGATAAAACTTTTCGAAATGAATATTTAGGTTGGCGTAGAAGCTATCGAATTGCTGGTAACTCCATTCCCTGGTAGTCCAATAAATACGGGCCAGGGCTGAGTCATGGTCGCTCTTCGCTTGAATATCATATATCTGCGCATTAAGCTTAATAATCTCCTCCTTAGCGGAGGCATCATTATCATATGAGCTGTTTCCGAGCACATACATCTCACTCATCCACTGGTTTCGTTTGTCAGGGTCAATTTGATCTAATTTAGATGGATCGGCTCCCTTAAGGTAACCCAGCATCGCCCATATTGACTTTGCGACGTGAAGGCCGACATCGCCACCGTAATTTACCCGGTGCACATCAGCTCCGCCATTAGCCAAGAGATTAGCCATCGCATCTCCAATGATTGATGTGTAGAGGTGACCAGCGTGCAAAACTTTAAACGGATTGGGATCAGAAAACTCTACCACGATTGATTGGCGAGAAAATGGCTTATTCGGTTCGTTCTTCATTTCACCTAGTAACGCCGAATCTGAAAGCGCCAGATTAATAAAGCCAGGGCCGGCAATTGAAACATCGCGCAGTTCAGGCTTTAACTTTTCCTTCAGCTTGGAAGCGATAGTTTGTGCCAAATCGTGCGGCTGAGCATTGATCTCTTTAGCTAGCTTAATAGCCACATTTGTAGAGTAGTCGCCGAAACGCTCGTCTGGATAATCTAACTCAACCAAAACCTGGCTACCAGCAAGGTCTGAGGCAATTTCACTCAACACTGTTTTAATTGTTTCTTCCATACCTGTAAACAGTATATCTTAAGAGTGACGAGCCCGCTTAATATGCGCTGCCAGATCGTTAACCCCGCGGTGCCAAATTAACCGGGAAGAACGCCAGACGATCAGATAGGCCGCACCGATATACAGGAATGTGGAGGCCATCGTTCGGACCATCGTCGGATAAGTATGCGGTTTGCTTAGGAGATTAGAAATATCGAAGATCAAGCCGCCCGGATTCAGCATAATATCCCAGCTATTCCAGTTCATATCGTGTCCCAGATAAACAGCATAACTGACGCCAATTAGAATAATTGTCACTAATACCGCCGCAGTATGAGCTTTGACGCGCTTTTTTAGTTCAACATGAACTAGGTAAATGCTAGCCAGACCTAGCAGCATCGATTCAAAAATAAAGCCGCTGAAAAGCACTGACGCGAATAATAAAGAGCTGCTTGGTTGTGCTGCTAAGAGAGTAAAGTCAACTACCGCAAAGAAACTGCCTGGCAAAAACACCAACCAGAGAAGTGTTAGTAGCAAGGGCTCCCAGGCTGACCAACGCTTGTGCCCCAAGCTAACCCCCAGCCTCCAGGCCAAAAGCAGCGGGATGGTTGCCAGCACAAGGTTAAAAACCAGAAATAGGTTCCTGGGGCCATGAAGAAAGAAGACGAAATATAAATAAAGTAGTAGGTTACCTAAACCGGCAATCGCCAGTACTAATGCAAGCTGCTCCCAAGGACGTTTAAGCCAGCGTGCCATTTAGGAGTTCCCGGCAAGCAGCTGCTTGAATTTTTCAACCAACTCAACCGGTTCGGGATTAGTTCCAGCAGCAATAGCCGCATAGATGCTAGTGAAATCTCCGAGCAAAACACAGTACAGAAGCTGCTCTAAAACGTTGCTACCGCTGGCGTTAATTACTACTGGGTCTGGACGGCGGCCACTTAATAGTTGCTGGCTTAACTGAAAGCGGGTTTGGATACGTGGCAGTTCTTTGTCAGAACGCAAGTCAATGACTAAGTAAGGTTTATCTACCGGCTGACTGCTCCAGCCGATGAATTCGTTATGATTAAACTCGGAATATACCCCATACCATGCAACTTGTTTGGCATTTTCATTAAAGCTAATCTTCCACTTGTATGCCGCCGGCGCCATTAACGGCCCGCCGTAAATGACCACCGACTTACCTAAGCTGTCTAGGGCAATTTGCTTCGCAAGATTGCTTGTGGTCGGATTGGTTGCCTCCCAAGACGCGGCTTGAGAGCTTAGGAACTGAGCTGCCTGTTCTAATACTCCTCTGGTTTCGTCACGAAATACCTCCGCTTGACTACCAATACTGACTAGCGCCTTCAGATTGTTAAATACCCCATACCGCGGTTGTGGTGACGCTGGCAGTATAAACAATGGATAGTTTTTTTCACGTGCAATTTCGGCCAGTTTACCACCTCCGGCAATAACTACTATTTTTGCTCCTTTTGACTCAGCGTCCTCAAGCGAGCTCAGGGTTTCTTCAGTGTTTCCGGAAGCGCTCGAGACAATGCATAAGGTCGAACTGTTAACATAGGCCGGCAATTGATAGTTGCGCACAACCTCAAACGGTACCCGATAGCCAGGCCAGGTTTGACTGAGAATTGCCGCCAAGGCCGAGCCGCCCATCCCGCTATATACGACATTTCTTATCATGCTCGGGTCAAGATCTATTTTTGTCTCGTAATTACTAAGCAGTTGTTGTGGTTCCTTTGAGGCGAACCCAAGTGCATCTGAAACGTCAATTTGATGGATATGTTTTAAATCATCGAGCATAGATAGAATTTCCTCCTCTTAGTTCAGTAATTTCAAAAGTGCTATATTATATACTCAGTATAACCTAAAGCGGATTAGCGTATGTATGGGGGGACACTTATGTTTGGGCAACATGATGAAGGGCAAATGAACGCCGGTAATGCTAGCGATAACACCGGACTCAGTAATGACGCGGCGCTAAGCGAGCCGTCAATCGAATCAACAGAACAAGCGCCAAGCTCTGTTTCTCAAGCCGCTCCTGATACCCCACTCGAAGTAGCCGGCGACGATTTGCTGGAAATTAAGCAGCACGCCTTGTCTCAGCTTTCCCCACTAGTCAGCCATCTCGATCAAAGCCCTGAAGAGCGTTTCCATACCCTAATGATGATGATCCAAGCCAGCGACAACCAAAACCTGATCATGCCGGCCTACGAAGCTGCTTCGCAAATCAGCGACGACAAGCAAAAAGCTCAGGCTTTACTAGATATAGTTAACGAAATTAACTACTTTACGCACCCCCAAAACAACAACTAAAAATATAAAACCCGCGAAATTAAAACACTCCGGGCAGTAGACCGGCTAAATTGTAGCTGCTATAAAAGTTTGAATTTGAACTAATCATCAACGACAAATAACTTTTTAGGCTAGCAATAATTAATAGTTTAACGCCACTCAACTAGCGCTAAACTATTAATGCTTGGTTATCCTTAGGTGGTTACATCATTCCCATGCCGCCGCCCATATCGGGGGCTGGCACGGAAGATTTGGGTTCTGGAACTTCTACTACTAGAGCGCCCATGGTCATGGCCGTTCCGGCAATGCTAGAAGCATTCTGGAGTACTTCTTTAGTGACCCTAGCCGGATCAATAATTCCTTTAGCTTTCAGATCAATTAAACCTTCGGGGTTAATAACATCCACGCCGATGCCACTTTTAGCAGCTTTGACTTGAGGTAGCCACTCGTCAGCATTTAGGCCGGAGTTATTCAGTAAAATTCTAAATGGTTGTTCTAAACTTCGCATCAGAATCTGTTTACCGGCATTAAACGTGTCATTGTCTTTGGGGTTAATCTTAACCGCGGACTGCAGATTGATTAGGGTTACACCGCCGCCTGGTACAATTCCGTCACCGAGAGCTGCTTTAACCGCCGCAACAGCGTCGTCAACCCGAAATTTCTTTTCTTCAATTTCAGTTTCAGTTGCACCACCTACCTTGATTACGCCAACTTTGCCGCTTAGTGAGGCACGTCGTTTCTCGAGGTTTTCTCGGTCATACTCGCTAGTTGACTGCTCAACTTGGGCGTTGATTTGCTTAATTCGAGCGCTGACTTTATTGGCGTCACCGTCACCTTCAATAATCGTAGTTTCGTCCTTGGTGACAATCACCCGGCGCGCTGAACCAACTACTTCTGTTCCAACGTTTTCGAATGTCATACCGACATCTTCACTAATCACTTCAGCGCCAGTTAAGATGGCAATATCGTTAAGGATATCCTTACGGCGATCACCGAAAGCTGGAGCCTTGACGGCAACGGTGTTAAAGACACCTTTCAGGCGGTTAAGTACGAAGGTGGCTAGCGCCTCTCCCTCGACATCCTCGGCAATTAATACCAAATCCTTCTTCCCGCTTTGAGCTAACTTCTCAAGCAACGGCAAGAACTCTTGAATTGAACTGATTTTCTTGTCGGTAATTACAATCGCCGGTTTATCATAGACCGCTTCCATGCGCGTGGTATCGGTCACCATGTATGCGCTGACGAAGCCACGGTCAAATGTAAAACCCTCTACCACTTCTTTCTCAAGAGAAAGCCCCTGCCCTTCCTCGACAGTAACAACTCCATCTTTCCCGACGGCTTCCATAACCTCAGCGATTTGAGCCCCAATTTCGGCGTCCCCAGCTGAGATAGTGGCTACTTCTGCCACCCGGCTCTTTTTGCCAGCAATGTCCTCAGCCATTCCGGATAAGGCTTCAATGGTCTCGGCAGCAGCTGTTTCCAAACCTTTGCGCAAAAGCATTGGATTATGTCCAGCGGCAATCAGTTTATTGGCTTCATTTAGGATGTGGTAAGTCAAAACCGTAACTGTAGTGGTTCCATCACCTGCCACATCGTTCATCTTACTAGCGGCTTGTTTAATTAACTCGGCGCCAACTTTCTGGCCCAGCGTCTCGTCATCAACATCCGGTAAATCGACGTCTTTAGCTACAGTGACACCGTCGTGGGTTACGGTAGGGTTACCGTAAGACTTACTAATAACGGCGTTACGGCCCCTTGGACCCATGGTTGTCTTTACGGCGTTATATAAAATTTCTGCACCGAGCAATACCCGGCGACGAGCATCATCATCATAAAAAATCTTCTTTGCCATCATCTTCTCCTATTTAACTGTCGCTAAAATATCTTCTTCTTTAACTAAAATGTAGTCTTCGGTTCCTACTTTAACTTCAGTAGTACTGAAACTCTTATATACAATTTTATCCCCTAGCTTAACCTGTTTAACGTCTTTACCGGTGGCAACTACCTTCGCAATCTTGGGCTTCTCAGCCGCATTGTCTGGTAGGTATAACCCACTGGCGGTTTTAGTGGCTGCTTCTTCGGCTTGCGCGACAACATAGTCAGCAAGCGGTTGTAATGGTGAACTCATAATCTAAAGTCTCCTCCTGAGGTTGGCCTTATTGTTAGCACTCACTATAGCTGAGCGCCAAAAACTCTGTCAAGGGCTTCCGCTACAATGCCCGACAAAGCGGATTAATCCAATTTACTGATTCCGCTCAAGAATAAAATACGCATAGGGCACCTTGTATATTCCTCTTTTCGTAGATGTTTCGTCCTTCGGGTCCTTTAGTAAAATCGCAATGTCGTTTGTAGTAAATTCACTAGGGCGTATTTTCAGCCCGAATATATTAAATGTTTTAAATGTTTTGGCGTATCCCTCAAGCTTTTTTGACTCTTCGTCGGAAATTAGCGGGCTGTAAATTGCATTGTAATAAGGCATGATGCCCTTTGGAAGATGGTAGGCCGTATACATACCGCGCGGGTCAGAGTTTATGGTACGTTCAAGAACGAAAAATGGATAGCTGCTCTGTCGGTCTGGATTACTGTTATGGACATTAAAAGCTGTCTGAAGTTGTTCTTCTTTTTGAGAGTCAGTGTAACCGGTTATATATAAACGCTTTCCACTTTGCGTGTTAGTTATATCCAGTCCTCGAGGACGACTCTCTACTAAAGGATAACCAAGATTATAGTTTTCGGGCGTTAATTCATATTGTTTCGGGTCAAAGCCTAAACGCTCTAAGACAAATTGAGCGTCCGGTGACATAAAAAGTAGCTGTAACTGTTCGAAATGTTCGGAGTGAGAAGTAACTTGTTCACTCATAATTATGAATACCATACAGTATTTTAATATTTTTTGCAAATATTTGTGCGCTAGTTCGCCACCGGTGCTAAACTGGTTGGTTAGATGACTCAAATAAACCAAAAAGTATTAATGTCCGGAGCGGAATTCTTCGGAGTTGAAGAACTTAACCCATACGAGCATAAAGATTCGCAACCAGATGTAAAACAAGCTATTTGGGAGCATCAGTTACTAAGAAAAAGTTTTAACGACGCCGGAATTGAGGTGGTTAAGGTGCCGGCTCCGGCAAACTGCCAAGATGGCATCTATACAGCAAACTGGGGTCTATGCTGGCAAAATAAGGTCGTTCTCTCTTCCCTGCCAAACTTGCGCCAAGCAGAGGAGCCCTATGCCAGAAAGGTGTTTACTGATCTCGGTTTTGAGGTTATCACGCCACCCGGACGCTTTAGCGGCCAAGGTGATTGCCTGCCCTGTGGTAACTATTTATTTGTCGGCAGTAATTACCGAACTGATAAGACTATGCACCGGTTTTTAGAAGATCTTTACGGCTGCGAGGTAGTAGGCGTTGAGACAGTGCCGGCTACTGATTCAGAAGGAAAACCGATTATTAACAAAGTAACCGGCTGGCCGGATAGTTACTTCTACGATCTTGATCTTGCGCTGGCCGTACTATCGCCTGAGCTGATTGCCTGGTGTCCGGAGGCCTTCACTTTAGATAGTCGCAATAAAATGGCAGCCCTACCCATAGAAAAGATTGAAGTATCGTTAAGCGAAGCTATAGAGGGCTTTGCCTGTAACCTAGTTTCTACTGGCAAACAGGTCATTATGAGTTCTCGCGCTCCGCAACTTCAGGCCGCGATTGAAGCACACGGCTTTGAAACAATTACCCCGGAAATACATGAGCTCATTAAAGGCGGCGGTTATATTCGTTGTTGCAGCTTAACGCTCGATTAAACCCTACTTAAACTTCTTGAGAGCTTCTCGGGCTACTTCAATTTCATTCCAAGGATGGGCGCCATCAGCTCGCTCGATGGTTTTTTCGTGCCCCTTGCCAAGCAGTAAAACCGTATCGCCTGGATTAGCTCTAGAAAAAGCAAAACTAATCGCTTCTTCCCTATTGTGCACTAAAAACAAGTTCTTATCTTTCACTTTACCCGCGTCTTCTGCACCGGAGGCAATTTGCAACATGATCTCCTGACCGTCAATATCCCGATCGTCTTCTTCTGTAATCACCACTTCATCGGCATACTGACCGGCTAGTTTACCCTGCACGGCGCGTTTCGCTTCGTCGCGACGGCCGGCGCTGCCGAACAACGCAATCAGCTTGCCCTTAACGGCTGGTCTCAGATCGGTAAAGAGTTTCTCGAAGCTGTCCGGCGTATGGGCAAAGTCGACAATTACATGGAACTTTTGCCCCTCGTCGATAGTAGTCATGCGTCCTTCTACACCCTCAAGAGCTGCAATTCCCTGCTCAATCTGGCTTTTACTTAGCCCCAGTAGATGTCCAACACACAGCGCAGCTAAGGAGTTAGCAACGTTAAAACTACCTGGTAAGCGACAATTAATTTGAAACTGTTGGTCTTGATAAACCGCCGTGTAGCTAACTCCGTTGGGTTTAAGTGAGATCTTTTCGGCTCGAAAGTCTCCCTGCTTAATACCATAGGTTATAGGGTGCGCAATATCCGCGGCAAACAATTTGGCACTAGGATCCTCAGCATTGATGACACCGGCCCGCAGGCCTTTACGATTATGATTAGCTAGCTTAAACAGCCTGCGTTTGGCATCTCGATAACGCTCGAATGTCCGGTGATAATCCAAGTGCTCATGGGTAACGTTGGTCATCACTGCGATATCGAAGGGTATGCCCCAAACTCGATGCTGCGCCAAACCATGGCTGGTAGTTTCCAGCACCAGCCACTCCATTCCTTGAGCGCGCATGGATTTTATACGCTTCAGCAACAGACCGCTGCTAGCTGTGGTCATGTGTTGAATTTGAGGCTTAATATCGGCCCCTACTCCGTAACCTACAGTGGTCATTAGACCTACCTTATAGCCAGCCTCATGCAGCATGCGCTGGATTAAAAAACAGGTTGAGGTTTTACCGTTAGTGCCGGTAACGCCAATCACTTTTAAGCCTCTCGCCGGATAAGCGTTCAGTGTTTGCATCAGAACTGACTCGCCCAGGTGCCCGTATGGCTCAACTACTCTAAATAATGCTGTAGGAATTAACTTTTTAACTACGCTTCTTGTACTCATATTTAAAGTATATGACATATTGCTTCGGAGTAT
Organism: Candidatus Saccharimonadota bacterium; assembly: GCA_027340655.1. GTDB lineage: Bacteria > Patescibacteriota > Saccharimonadia > Saccharimonadales > UBA4665 > JAJZWH01. The sequence continues at coordinate 4,949 of DAHWQR010000010.1, read as the reverse complement.
CTGCATGATAGTCTGGTTGGTAGATGCGCATACTTGGGATTGAAAGTAGTTGTGACGAAACCGGAGCGGCAGTTGTCGAAGATGGTACTTACATGCTGAGCAGCAGCGTGGCATCTAGTATGTCGCTTCATGCCCAGTATGGAGGGGTAGTTCCGGAAATTGCGGCTCGCATGCAACTAGAAGTGATAATCCCGACCATCGACAGCGCTCTTAAGCAAGCCGCATGTCAGTGGCAAGATATTGATGCGATAGCAGTTACAGTAGGAGCTGGACTTGGCAGCAGCCTACTAATCGGCGTAATGACCGCTCGCACTCTGGCAATTACACAAAACAAGCCCTTGATTGCCTGTAACCACGTCTTGGGCCATGTTTACGCCAACTTTATATCCGCCACTTCCCTGCCCGACTATTTAATGCCTGAGCAAGCTCCAAAATTTCCACTTTTAGCCGTAATTCTATCTGGCGGTCACAGCCAGTTAGTGTTATTTGAAGATCACTTTAACTACCGGATTTTAGGTCGGACTCAAGATGACGCGATTGGAGAGGCTTTCGATAAGGTCGCTAAATTATTGGGGCTTCCCTACCCCGGCGGTCCAAGCATCTCGGCGTTTGCGCTCAAAGGCGACGCACTACGCTTTAAATTACCCAAAGCTAAGATGGGCAAATATGATTTCAGTTTTTCCGGGCTCAAAACAGCCGTTTTAAGGCTAGCTCAGGATCAAGCCGGTGTCTCTTACGATTTTCCCTCCTTTCAGCTGTCTGAGAGGCTCTCTGAGGCTCAGAAGGCAGATATTGCTGCCAGTTTCCAGCATGTAGCAATTGAAACGGTTGTCGATAAGGTTTTGCTGGCTGTAGAACAATATAGCCCCGAAAGTGTAGTTTTAGCCGGCGGAGTAGCCGCCAATACTCTTTTGCGACAATCGATGCACCAGAAGCTTTCCTTGCCAATCAATGTGCCTGATTTAAAGCTATGCACGGATAACGGCGCGATGATTGCCGCTTTGGGTGGTTGGCAATTGCGCTATCAAAAGGGGTTAGCCGACCCGTACTCGCTTACAATTTCCCCTAACCTGTCCATGTAGAAACCTTTTCGAGGTATATTAAAGAGATGAAACTAGCTAAGATTTACGATCCGACGCTTTATGAGACAGATATCTACGCCCTCTGGGAGCAAAGTGGGGCTTTTTCTCCAAGCGGTAAAGGACGTCCCTTTTCTCTGGTAGTTCCGCCTCCGAACGCAAACGGCAATCTACACATGGGTCATGCCCTATCGTTTTCAGTACAAGATATTGCAGCGCGTTATCACCGGCTTAAGGGAGAACGGGTAGTCTTTGTCCCGGGAGCCGACCATGCCGGATTTGAAACTCAGGTAGTTTTCGAAAGGGCGCTTGAAAAGCAAGGTAAAAGCCGTTTTGATTATTCACGTGAAGTGTTATATAACCAGATTTTTGACTTTGTCGACCGCAATCGAGACAACTTCCAAACTCAAATACGAAAATTAGGCGCCAGCGTCGACTGGTCGCGTTATACGTTTTCTCTAGACCCGAAGGTCGTAAAACAGGCTTACGCAACATTTAAACAGATGTGGCAGGAAGGTTTGATCTACCGAGGTGAGCGGCTAGTTAACTTCTGCACCTTTCACGGCACGGCCTTTGCAGATATTGAAGTCGACTATCAGGAAGAGCAGGGGCACTTATGGAAAATCCGCTATCCGTTAAGTGACGGTAGCGGCGAACTGGTAGTGGCGACCACTAGACCGGAAACGATGCTTGGCGATACGGCAGTGGCCGTTAACCCGAAAGATGAGCGCTACAAAGCAATGATTGGAAAAACTCTCAAACTACCTTTAACCCAGCGTGAGATACCAATTATTGCCGATGATTATGTCGATGTTAACTTCGGTACTGGGGCGGTTAAGATTACCCCGGCGCACGACCCTAACGATTACCAAATTGCCGAGCGCCACGATCTACCTTTTGTTACAGTGATTGGTTTTGACGGCAAGCTAGTTCATTCGGTGCCGAAAGCTTTCCGCGGACTTAGCGTGCTAGAGGGCAGGGAAGCCGTTCTTAAACAGCTAGAGCAGGAGGGCTTGCTTGTCGGCGACGAAGAGCTTACACATAACGTTGGTCACTGTTATAAATGCGGTACGGTAATCGAGCCGTTACTTAAAGAACAGTGGTTTATTGACATCCAGCCCCTGGCAGATGATGCGTTGCAAGCCATCAGGGAAGGGAAGATTGAATTTTTACCCCAAGCTAAACAAACCCAGCTGGAACGCTATTTAGAAACAATTCGTGACTGGAACATTAGCCGCCAAATTGTTTGGGGCATTCCTATTCCGGCCTTTCAAAACGAAGAGGATCCCGATGACTGGATTTACGATGAACGCGTAGATCAAGAGGTTATTACTCTAAACAACAAGCATTACCGGCGCGATGCCGATGTTTTTGATACATGGTTTTCTTCCTCCACTTGGCCGTATACCACTCTAGGCTACCCAGACGATTCCGACTTTAAAGAGTTTTACCCTTTATCGCTAATGGAGTCGGGTTTTGATCTGCTTTACCCGTGGATTAGCCGGATGATTATGCTGGGTCTTTATGTTACAGGGGAGATTCCTTTTAGCAAAGTCTATTTGCACGGCATGATTACCGATGCTCAAGGACGTAAGATGAGCAAAAGTATCGGCAACGTAACCGATCCAATGGAGACGATTGCGAGTTTTGGTTCCGACGCCCTGCGGATTGGCGTGATTAGCGGGCAAACACCGGGAAATAACCAGCCCTACGTCGAAGCCAAGGTTGTTGGCGGGCGTAATTTTATAAATAAGCTATGGAACATTGCGCGTTTCACGGAAGGCTTAGTTGAGAATTTTGACCAGACAGAGGCTAAAGCGGTACGCGCCGCCGACCATTGGATTCTGCTCCAATATGCAAAAACTAAGACCTCTTATCTAGAACACATGGACAACTACCGTTTTTCGGAAGCCTTTGAGACGATTTATCACTTCTTCTGGAACGACCTGGCTGACTGGTACGTTGAAACCAGTAAGATAGAACCGAACCCAACTCTTTTAGCTGAGCTTTTAAGAGGCTCACTACCGCTAGTCCATCCTTTTGCGCCTTTTGTCAGCGAAACAATCTGGCAAACTTTGGAGCTGCGCCAAGACAGTCTACTAATAAATCAGCCGTTCATAGATCTACCGATGGGTGACGAGAAAGACGCTCTGCAGTTTGAGAGCATTAAAAATTTAGTTAGCGAAGTTCGTTCTTTGCTCACTGCAACCAAAGCCAAAAAAGTTAAACTGTATTACCACAATGAGCCCGTTGTTGCTGGTTTTGCAACAATTATTAATCAATTAAGTGGAACTATTGGCGTCGAAGAGGCCGAAGCAGGGCGGGGGATTGCGCTAACTGGATCCGGCTTTAGCTGCTGGTTGGATATCGACCAAGAGTCAATCGACCGCTACGCAGCTCACCTCGAGGATCTTATTTCAGTCGAGCAAAAGCGCACCAAGCAGCTTAAGGAAAGGTTAAACAATCCGAACTACGTTAAACTGGCGCCTAAAGAACTGGTAGATCAAACCTCGATTCAGTTAACGGAGACCGAACAAACTCTGGAGAAACTTCTTGAGGAGAAAATTCGCTTTGCGCCTAGGCGTTAGGCATGTCTAGCGCCGTTTTGGCCTGTTCAACCGATTCTTCCGGCTGAGCGTAATCAAACCACAGAACGTGCCAGCCAAGACTTTCGGCCTGTGCAATGTTCTCTCTGGTATCGTCAATCAACAATAGCTCATTAGATGCAAGTCCGGTCTTGTTTTGCGCCAATTCAAAGATTTCGGGCTCCGGTTTAATTAGGCCGATCTCCGAAGAATCGACAACTACATCGTACTCAAGATCGGGAATGATCCCTCTCTGGCGCAATTCTTTAAGCTGTCCGGGCATAATGTTGGTCAACAATCCAACTTGGTAATTTTGACTGGCCCAAGTTACGACTCTGTCCATACCAGGCATCGGCTCAACAGATGATAAATAATATTTTTCCCAATCCAGCGAAGGTATGCCAAGCCGTTTGGCAATAATCTGATTAAAGTCGCGCATGCTCAAACTGCCTCGGCAAACATCGGCGTTATAGTGCAAAAAAGCCATTTCTACCAAATCTGGCGGTACGCCGTAATCGCTGGCAATTTGGGCAAAGGCCCGGTGATAAAAACGCACTAAACAGCCGTTAACATCAAAGAAAACAAATCTGACTCCGGAGCGGGTTTGCTTTCCTTTCGAGGCAACTTTGGGGTTATTGCCGAGCAGTTCATCTAATCCCAGACCTAAGGCTTTAGCAATGCTTGCAATAGTAAAAATTGACGGTGCTTTAATCGCGCCACGCTCAATTTTAGTTAGCGTGGAGAAGCTCAAATTTGCCACTTGGCAAAGTTGCTGCTGCGTTAAACCAGCGTTGCGCCGCATTTCCTGCAGGCGCTTGCCCAACCCCTTCTCGTCCATAGCCTTATAGTACCAGTTAAGCAGTCCCGGGCCAACAATAAAAAGCTACTTAAAAATGAAATAGCCAGACGAACGCCGAGATCAGCACCAAGTAACCAATTACAAATACCGAACCGACAATTAGCCATACTTGCTTTAGATTCGAGTATCCTTGCCGTCGCCCAATGAAGCGGTAACTTAAACCGCCCAATCCAGCGGCTAAAATTAGCGCTATTAAATTACGATTCATCCTATCTTCCTTTGCATTCTAAAAAGCCAGCTCCGACGCTAAACGTTCTAGTTCTTCCTTTGAGGGTGGGTTATTTAGGTCTGGTTTAGCTTGATATTCCGCGGCGGTAGAGAAGGGGAATACGATTACGTGAGCGTGATCGGCAACCTCTAGCCCTTCAATCATTACACCAACTTTCTTGCCTGGAAAACGGTTTAAAAGGCTTCTTCCGGCCAATC
>DAHWQR010000027.1 GCA_027340655.1 Candidatus Saccharimonadota bacterium | reverse complement strand
CTCGTAATGATGCTGTTTTTAACTGCTATTGGGCTGGCTATTATTGGCTTATCGACTACCGAGTTTCAAACTACGCACTTTGAACTATATTCGCAAAATGCCCAGCTAACTGCTGAAGCGGGCATCGAACAAACCATAGCTGAGCTTAACCAAAACAGCAGTTTCGCCGGCTACCCGACACCGACCGTCTTTTTCGATAACGCTAACCAGGGATACGGAGTTTTTACGACTACCATTTCTGAAATGTCCGGAAACTCTGCGGCAAAACAGATAGTTTCTATTGGAAATGTCTATAACTACAACAATACGTCTCAATTATTAGCCACTCACGGCGTCATAGTAACCGTAGTCGGCACGGCAGCGCCGGGCTATTCGGTAATTAGTGGCCCCGGCGGTCTGATTATGGGCGGCAGTGCAGCAATCACTAACTCTACCCTTTATCTCAACGGCTACCTTGATATGAGTGGTGGCGCAACAATTGGCACCTACTCGGTACCAGCTTCGGTTTATGTAGGTGATGTCTGGTGCCCGCAAGGATCGAATCCGGGGGACACCTACCCATCAACCTGCCCATCGAGTGTTCAGCCGATATCTCTTGATGCTAGCACCTACATATACGGCTCGGTCTGTGCACTTAACCAAACTTCTACAGGACCTAACGGCAATGAAATACAGCCCGGTAATGGCGGCAAAGGTCTTGAGGCGGGCTGTATACCGCCAGCGGTCTCGATGCCAACCTACAACTGGCAAGGCCAGGAAGCAGCCGTTACTACTACTGCCAGCGGCACATCTGGGCAGTATTCATGCAGTGGCAGCGGATCAGTAACGCTGCCGGCCAATATTGAACTTACCGGCAGCTCTGTTACTTGGGGCAACAGCTGTAATTATGATATAACCGGCAACGTCTACATCCCCGGTAATTTAACGATTAACGGCGCCTCTCAGGTAAAAATAGATAACTCCAACGGCACAACTCAGCCCGTAATATTAGTCGGCGGCACAATTACCGTTAACGGCAGTGCTTCAATCCTAGAAAATTCATATAATACCGGCGGTGATTTTATATCTATCGATAGTAATGCGGATTGCGGTTCAGACTGCCCGAACGGTATTACCGGTACGGCTCTATACAACACCCAGACATTCCAAACAATAGATGTGGCCGGCGCGGCTAAAGTTCCCGGCTCTGTTTTTGACGCTTACTGGGGCGAAGTAACTTTGGGCGGATCGGGCACAATCGGCGGAGCCACCGGACAGACAATTAACCTGCACGGCGCCGGGTCAATTACTTTTGGTACGGCACTTGATTCTGGCACCAGTACGTGGACAATTAGTAGCTATGAACCATACAGGACTTAAGCCTATGTTAAAGAGCGGACACTCTAAAGAGCAAGGATTCACTTTAGTAGAGATTCTAATCATGCTGGTACTCGTGGGCGTCCTAATAACTATCGTTATGCTGGATTACTCGGGGGCTAAGGCCAGATCGCGAAATGATACCCGGATTACCGCAATTAAAAGCTTGCAGGACTATATTGAAAAATTCTACTCACAAAATACCTACTACCCGAGTTTAGCGGACATGAATAACCCCTCCTGGCTGGCAACTAACCTTAAAAGTGTTACTCCTAGTATGTATGCCGATCCCTCATGGACGGCATCCAATAAGGCCTGCACAAAAAACAACCAACCAATCCTGTTATCTAAATCAGAGCCTGGTTGCTACGGTTACGACCCGACAAATAGCGGCGTTAGTTGTGAGGCTGACGATACCACATGCAGCGATTACACCCTAACCGCAACCTTGGAAGACAGACAAGGTACCTATACCCTAAGACAGCTAGATTAAACAAGTGGCGGAAAATTATATAAAATACTCTATACTTAATCTAAAGGCATAGCTTGGATGGGCAGCAGACAAAAACTTCCATACTTTTTCAAACCAAAGCCAATCTTTGGTTTGGATATTGGTAATGGCTCACTGAAGGTGATGCAGACGGAGCCGGGACCAGATAGTACTAGTGTTGCTCGTAGTGCTAAAAACTTGAGCAAGCTAATCGGTTATGGTAGTTGTCATTTTGATACAAAGGCTATAAATAACGGAGTGATTGTCGATCCGGAAATAATAGCCGCAGCTGCTAATAAACTCTTTTCCGGAGGACTCATAGGCGACATTACTACCCGCCGGGTGGCCATGACCATACCCTCATACCGATCATTTACCCGTTCAATTACCTTGCCTAACTTGAGCGCTAAAGAGTTGAGCGAAGCCGTAAATATGGAGGCTGAGCAATATATTCCAGTTCCAATCGATAAACTATACCTAGATTTTCAGCCGATTCGTAAAACAAACGATGAGATAGAAATACTATCGGCCGCCGTCCCTAGAGAGATTGTCGATTCCTACATGGAGTTGGCAAATGTTATGGGGCTTGAGCCGGTATTTATTGAAACGACAATGAGTGCCGCCGGAAGGTTATTTTCGCATGATTACCAAAGTGATGTACCAACGGTAATTATTGACTTCGGTTCCCTGTCGTCGGACATTGGCATTTTTGACGGTAACATGTTAACGGCCAGTACGGTTCAGGGTGGTGGCGAAATTTTTACCAAGAGTATCGCCGATGCTCTAAATGTTACCCACCAAGAGGCTCACATTATTAAAACTCGCTATGGGCTTGGTGTTAGTAAACGCCAAAGTGAAGTTATTGCCGGACTGGGTCCAGTTTTGGATCAGATTGTCAAAGAAATCCGGCGTCTAATCCGTTATTACGAAGAACACTACGGCACTGAACGGCCGATTAAACAGTTGGTTACCTTGGGTGGGGGTAGTAATATACCCGGACTAAATGAGTTCTTGACCGAGAAACTGAGACTGGCTGTAAGGCCATCTGATCCATGGCAATACCTTGAGATACATAAGCTAAAGCTGCCCCTGCGAGCAGATAAGCAGATGTACGCGACTGCTGCCGGACTGTCGATGGTCAATCCAAAGGAGGTCTTTAAGGCATGATTAACCTGCTGCCCCCAGAGGCCAAGCGCTCGTACCGTTACGCCATGATAAATGACCGTCTGTTACTTTGGGTGCTGGCGTTAGTTATTGGACTGGTAGGATTAGGCGGCATGTGGACTTACGGTTGGGTTAGTTTGCACCAGTCGATCAATACCCAGAGCAAAAGCGTGAGCAACCTAAGCAATATCTTAAATGCCGAAAACCTGAGCGGAACTGAAGCTCAGGTACAGAACATTTCAAACGATTTCTCGCTAGTTGTTAAAGTTCTGTCCCAAGAAGTTCTATTCTCAAAACTACTTAAGCAAATGGCTGCCGCAATGCCCCAAGGAGCAAACCTAACCAGCCTAAGTATCACCAGTACGGCCAAAGGTTCGGGTCTAGACATTACCGCTGAAGCTACTAATTACACGGCAGCAACCCAGGTTCAGGTAAACCTTGCTGATCCGGCCAATGGCATATTCTCTCAAGCTGACCTGGTAAACATAACCTGCTCTAACGCCAGCAACGGAGGTAACCAGAATTCGCAGTATCCTTGTAAAGTAACCCTAAGAGCCCAGTTTGCCGCCAATAACCAATTCTTGTTCATTAATCAGAAGGGTAACTAGAACGGAATGAAAGCTAATTTTAAACTAAGCAGCCTAATGGTAAACCGCATCTTACTTGGTTTTATTGGCCTATTGGTGGTCTTGACCTTATTTGGGGCGAACCTCGTTGTCGGCAAACTAAGGAGTCAGGGCGATAGCTTAGTTTCACTTAAAGCCAAGCAGCAGGCATTAACTCAAGAAAAAGCAAATCTGGTGACGGCAAAGGCAGAGGTTAAAAAATATGCTGAGCTTGAAACGATTGCTCAAGCCGTAGTGCCTCAAGATAAAGATCAAGCTGAAGCCGTAAGGGAAATTGTTAATCTCGCTCAAGCAAACGGAATTACACTGACTACCATCTCTTTCCCCTACTCAACACTAGGCTTAATCACCGCAAGTCCGACAACTTCGACCTCAACTCCTTCAACACTTTCGCTTTCTCAGTTAACTGCGGTTAAAGGAATCCCGGGCGTCTATTCATTACCGATAACCATTGAAGACTCTAGCACCTCCACCGCAGTAAGTTACACCGCCTTTTATAACTTTTTGACTAGCTTAGAGCAGAACCGGCGCACCAGTTTAGTTACTGGACTTAATATCCAACCCCTGCCCAACGGACTAGTCACTTTTTCGCTTAACGTAAATGAGTACATAAAGCCGCAATAATGAATAACAATAGCAACAACACCAAAGAAGATAAGCCGACTTCAAAACAGCAGCTTCGATTAATAGTTAAGAAAGCTTCTTTCCTAAACCGTTACCTGTGGCTGGTATTTCTGATTTTAATAGTCATTATTTACGGCTACGTGTTACTTAAGATTAATGGCTTTTTAAGTGCCGCTCCGTCACCTGCTGCTATCTCTCAAAACTTAAAGACCTCGACGCCGCCGGTAATTAATCAAAACGTTGTCAATGAACTGAACAATCTACAAAACAACTCTGTTAGCGTGCAGGCTTTATTTAACCAGGCCCGTTCTAACCCGTTTCAGTAGAGATTAGCTTAGACCAGTTTAGACTGATTGGTATCGGGGGTATTTGTTTTACCCAGGTGCGTGTATGCTTTTGGCGTTACCTTGCGTCCTCTGGGAGTACGTTCAAGCAGGCCGATTTGTAGCAAGTAAGGCTCAATCATATCTTCAATCGTCGCCCTCTCTTCCGCGGTAATAGCCGCCAAGGTCTCTACGCCTACCGGACCGCCGCGGTAGTTATCAATTATTGCGCTAAGCAATAAGCGATCGACCGGATCCAGGCCCAATTCATCAATATCTAATAGCTCAAGTGCCTTATGCGTAATGTCGTTGTCAATAATTCCGTCGCCATTAATATCTGCATAGTCACGAACCCTTCGTAAGAGACGGTTTGCAATCCTCGGGGTAAGACGCGAGCGCTGCGCGAGAGCTGAAGCCGCTTGAGGGTTAATCGATATATCGAGAATTTTGGCAGCCCGTTTAATAATTGCCTCGATCTGCTCTGGGGTATAAAAATCCAAGCGGTGAACCATGCCAAAGCGATCACGCAAGGGAGCCGCTATTGATCCAGTGCGAGTAGTAGCCCCAATTATCGTGAAATGAGGAAGATCCAATCGTAAAGAACGCGCGGAGGGTCCTTTTCCAAGCATAATGTCCAGCTTAAAGTCCTCCATGGCCGTATATAGCACCTCCTCTACCGTACGATGCAATCTATGAATTTCATCAATAAAGAGGATGTCGTTGTCGGATAGATTAGTTAGCAAACTGGCCAGGTCGCCCGGACGCTCGACGGCCGGTCCGCTAGTAATCCTAATCTGGGCATTCATTTCATTGGCGATTACGCTCGCCATGGTTGTCTTGCCTAATCCAGGAGGGCCGTACAGCAATACATGATCCAGCGGTTCGTTACGTTTTTTAGCCGCTGCGATGGCTAGCTTTAGATTGTTCTTTAGACGATCCTGACCAATATAGCTTGCAAAGTCTCTAGGTCTTAGGGTCACTTCAATTTGCGGCTCTTCGCTATCGGCCTGTTTGTCTGCGGCATTAATTATTCGTTCAATCATGACTTTATTTTACTGTCTTTAAGGCCTGCTTAATTCTGGCTTCGGTAGGCAATGACGAGTCTACGTTAGCTAATGCAGTACGGGCGTCATAAATGCTATAACCGAGACTAACTAGAGCCTCAACCGCTTCATCGTTGCCAATTTCTTCGCCGCTCCTACCGACTATGGCTTCCGCTCCCAGTGTCGGAGCAAGACCTACCTTATCTCTTAGTTCTACTACAATCTGCTCGGCTGCTCTTCGTCCGACACCCTTAGCGCTCTGTAGCACTTTTACATCTCCGCCGGCAATAGCCAACCTAACTTTTTCTGAAGTACCAATATTTAGAACCGAAAGCGCAACTTTAGGACCGACATTTTTAACAGAGAGCAGTTTTTCAAACAACTGTTTCTCCTCTAAGGATAAGAAACCGTATAGATCGTGAGCATCTTCTTTAATTTGTTCTCTAATTAGTAGTCTGGCAGGTTTGCCTTTTTCTAGTCCGGTTAGAGTTAGGTCGCTCGCAAATATTTCATAACCAATACCCGACGCGTTAATTACTAAGCGGTCAAGCGCCTTATCTTCAACTAAGCCCTCAATGGATGCAATCATCTCAGACTAATTATGTCACATATCCGGCTCAGGTAATGAATTGAGCGTGCGTAATCGCTGCCGCTAAGGCGTCGGCAGCATCATCCGGTTTTGGTATTTGGTTTAGTTTGAGCAAAATGCGCACCATTTCTTGGACCTGCTTCTTATCTGCCCGTCCGTAGCCGGTTATGGCCATTTTAATTTGCAGCGGCGTGTATTCAGCTATCTTAAGCTGGGCATGGCTTGCAGCCAGCAGAAGTACGCCACGGGATTGAGATACACTCATGGCAGTAGTGACGTTACGCGCAAAAAACAATTTCTCGATGCTCAACCACTTTGGGCTATATTCATCTATTAGATGGTTCAGCTCATCGTAAATGGTGCTTAACCTCAGCTCTGGTGCCTGGCCAACGGGTGTCCTAATAACTCCCGCGCCGACCAGTTTTAAGTTACGGCTATCGGCATCAATACAGCCAAAGCCAACTATTCCGGTGCCCGGATCTATTCCGAGAATTCTTTGCATGTGAGCTCTATTCTAGTAGCCTTAGTTAAGCTGCGCTAGGATAGTTTGCGGTATATCGAAATTAACATAGGTCGCGCTTACGTCTTCCAGGTCTTCAAGGGCTTCCATTAAGCGTAGTATTTTACCGGCGGTTTCAACGTTATCGACCGTAATCGTAGTTTTTGGCACATAGGCAAGTTCGGCTTCTAGCACTTTAAACCCCGAGTCGGTTAAAGCAAGCCGGATTCGGTTCAGGTCTTTCGGGTCTGTGTAGACAATACTGCTGTCATCTTCTTCAATAACATCTTCGGCCCCTGAATCAATGGCTTTTTCAAGCACCAAGTCCCCTGTCTGCTCAACCCTGATCATTCCTTGCCGGTTAAACTGAAAAGCTACGCTTCCCTTTTCGGCCATACTTCCGCCATGACGATTGAAAGCGACCTTTACATCAGAATAGGTACGATTAACATTGTCCGTAGTGCATTCAACCATAATTGCTACGCCGCCGGGACCATACCCCTCATACAACAATTCCTGAAGTTGTGCTGCGTCTTTATCTTTTTGTCTATCAATGGCACGTTGAATGTTCGCTAAAGGCATATTTTCGGCCTTAGCTTTATCGATTGCTAAACGCAAGGCGAAGTTGGTTTCCGGATCTGTTCCATTGCGAGCCGCAACGGCAATATTATTGCCCAGCTTAGTAAAGATCGCTCCTCGTGCAGCATCTTTAGCGCCTTTTTGCCTCTTTATAGTCGACCATTTACTATGACCGCTCATCGGGATTAATCCTTATCTTAATCAGTTTCTATCTGTTATTTTAACACCATTTATTTTCCCGTGCCATGATTAAGAAATTGACAAGAAGATTCTAAACAGGATAATGTAAGGTGTAATTAGCCCGCAATCGTGGGCCCATAGCTCAGCCGGTTAGAGCACCTGCCTTTTAAGCAGGGTGTCGTGGGTTCGAGTCCCACTGGGCCCTCCAAGAAAACTTTCTAGATGAATATTTTAGCTTGCTGAATGCTTGTATCTGTTAAAAAGTTATAAATCCTACAGGCTGTAATTAGATTTTAGAATCAAAAAATAACTTAGCGGGAGTATTAACAAGCTCAGCAGC
>DAHWQR010000019.1 GCA_027340655.1 Candidatus Saccharimonadota bacterium | reverse complement strand
CAAAGAAGACATTTTAATTATTGAGTACGGCGAAGGTGCACCCGGAGACGTCGCGGCCTTTGCGCAGAACACCCACCCGGATATGGCGGTAATTACCGGACTTGCACCGGCCCATTTAAATAAGTACCCATCCTTAGAGGCGGCTGCTCGGGATATTATGTCGCTTTCAGGATATCTGCATGATAAGGGGGTGTTTGTTAACGGCGACTCTGAAGCTTTAAAACCTTACATTAAGCCCGCTTACACGCTGTATGGCCATAGCGGGGTAGGCGAGTGGAAAGTCAGCCAGGTTAAGGTCAGCATTCAGGGCATAAGCTTTAAGCTAAGCAATGATAAACAAGAGCTAAACTTAAGCAGCAAGCTACTGGGCAGGCATCAAATCGGGCCGTTATCTTTAAGCGCTATCCTGGGAGTTAAGTTCGGCCTAAAAGCGTCAGACATCGAATCGGCAATTGCAAACACCGAACCCTACGAGCACCGCATGCAGCCCTACGAGCTGGACGGTGCTTGGATTATTGATGATACATATAACGGCAATATTGACGGTATTCGTGCCGGAACTGAACTGCTGGGCGAACTTCCGGCTAAGCGCAAGATTTATGTGACTCCCGGATTAGTTGACCAGGGGAAAGAAACTAAGGCTGTGCATTTGCAGGCCGGCAAACTGATTGCAGCAGCCAAACCGGATATCGTGGTTTTAATGCAAAACTCGGTCAGCGGCATAATTAGCCAAGGCTTAAGAGATGCAGGTTTTAAGGGCGAGCTTAAACTAATTGACGATCCCTTAGATTTCTATAACCACCTGGACCGATTAGTTGCTAAAGGCGATCTGGTTTTAATGCAAAACGACTGGACAGATAATTATGCCTAAAGAGTTAGGTATACTAAGTAGTTAGTATGAGTAAACTCACAGTTGCCGTAATTTTCGGTTCACGCTCCACCGAGCACGATATTTCAATCGTTACGGCTATTGCTAGCGTCATTAAGCCGCTTGAGCTATCCGGCAAATATAACGTGGTGCCGGTATATATAGACAAAAAAGGCAAGTGGTACTGCGATCCCTCCCTTTCGGACATCGCACTTTACTCAAGCGGCGACATTGAGGCGTTTTTGGCCAAGCTGAAGCCCCTAGCAATCCGGATGGACGGAAAGCTTGAGCTAGTCCTTAAGCGCAAGAAAGTCATAACCGTCGATGTAGCATTTCCGGCAACTCACGGCACGCACGGCGAAGACGGCGAACTAATGGGACTACTTGAGATGGCAGGCGTCCCTTATGTCGGCTGCCCAATGCCGGCTGCGGCTATAGCGATGGACAAAGCGCTGGCTAAAACTCTGGCCGCCTCAGAAGGAGTTCTAACTTCTAAATTCGAGTGGTTTTACGGCAGAGACTTTGAAGCCGATCGAAAGGCCATTCTGACTAGGCTTGCTGGTCTAACTTACCCGCTGTTTGTTAAGCCGGTGCATTTAGGCTCAAGCATTGCAATTTCAAGAGTTGAAAATAGCCAAGCCTTAGTTCAGGCCATTGAAGTGGCCGCCCATTACGACGACAAAGTATTGGTCGAAGAGGCGGTTAATAATTTAATTGAGGTTACCGTGCCAATAATCGGCAATCAGGAGCCAAGAGCGGCGTTAGTTGAGCAGCCGCTGCTTAAAGACAGTAATCTCTTTGACTTTGAAACTAAGTATATGAATGGCGGTAAAAAAGGGAAGGGGAAAGAAAACGGCGCTCAAGGATACAGTAAGCTGCCGGCCGATCTGCCGCCTAAACTATATAAGCAGGCAGAGACTACCGCGCTTAAAGTTTACTCGCTTTTAGGCTGCGCCGGGATCGCAAGAGTCGATCTGTTAATCGACAGCCGGACCAGCCAGGTATACTTCAATGAAGTTAATCCGCTCCCCGGCAGTCTTTACGCCCATAACTGGCGCCAAGCCGGCGTCTCAAACGTGCAATTAGTAGAAGAGCTGGTAGATTTGGCGCTGCAGCGCGCGCAGCAGCGTCGTCAACTAAGCACGGCATTTTCCAGCAACTACCTAAAACAGTACTAAGCTACCCTCTCCCCTGATATACTTTATCTTAAAGGACGTTAGTTAATTTTCCCTATGAGCAGATACAACCCTAAAGAAATTGAGCCCAAATGGCAGGCTGCCTGGGCTAAGAGCGGCATTAGTGAGGCTAAGGATTTTGATCCCAAACGCGAAAAATATGTGATGCTGACTGAATTTCCTTATCCTTCGGGCTCAGGCATGCATATCGGCCACATGCGCGAGTATACGCTGGGAGATATTATGGCCAGGCAGAAGCGGATGCTCGGATATAACGTGCTCTTCCCGATGGGCTATGACGCTTTTGGGCTGCCGGCTGAGAACTACGCCATTAAAAACCACATCTCTCCGCAGCAGGCCACCGAAGAGGCGGTTGCCAATTTCCAGAATCAACTGGAAAGTATGGGCTTCAGTTTTGACTGGAGCCGCAGTTTTAAAACCACTGACCCGGATTACTATAAGTGGACGCAGTGGCTGTTTTTGCGTTTCTTTAAAGCCGGCTTAGCCTACCAGGCGGAAATTGCCGTTAACTGGTGTCCGTTCTGCAAGACCGGCTTATCCAACGAGGAAGTTATTAACGGACGTCACGAGCGCTGCGACACGGTAGTAACTAAAAAGCTAATTAAGCAGTGGATGCTTAGGATTACCGATTACGCGGACCGCTTAATTAAAGGCTTAGATACGCTCGATTATCCTTCGCGGATTGCCGATCAGCAAATAAGCTGGATTGGTAAAAGTCAGGGCGCCGAGATTAAGTTTGCAATAGTTGATCAAAAGGACTTAAGCATCAGCGTATTTACTACCCGGCCGGATACTCTTTACGGCGCCACTTTCATGGTCCTGGCACCTGAGCACCCCTTGGTAGAACAGATAACAACTAAGGAAATGAAGGCCGAAGTTAAAAACTATATCGAATCGTCCGCCACTAAGAGCGAGCTGGAACGCCAGTCTTCCGAAAAGAATAAGAGCGGAGTATTTACGGGCGCCTACGCATATAATCCGGCAACTAAAGAAAAGATCCCGATTTGGATTGGGGAGTACATCTTAATGGGTTACGGTACCGGAGCGATTATGGCCGTACCGGCGCATGACGAGCGTGACTTTGAGTTCGCTAAAGAGCATCACCTTAAAATTAAATACGTGGTTAAACCCGCTAAAGGCGAGCTGCGTGACGACCTGCCTTTTATTAACGAGGGCGTGGTCACGAACAGCAGTCCAAAATATGACGCTTTGCCAAGTTCTACCGTCCGCGAGAAAATAGTCACCGATTTAACTAAATCTGGCCAAGCTAAAGAGCGGGTCAATTACCGTCTTCATGATTGGATTTTCAGCCGCCAGCGCTACTGGGGCGAACCAATTCCAATCATTCATTGCCCGAAACACGGAGCCGTAGCGGTTAAGGACGAGGATCTTCCGGTGCTTTTGCCGGAAGTCGAAAACTACGAGCCGAGCTCAAATGGCGAGAGTCCGCTAGCCGCGATTAAGGAATGGGTCAACACCAGCTGCCCAATTTGTGGACTACCCTCCCGCCGCGAGACCGACACGATGCCTAACTGGGCCGGCAGCAGCTGGTACTACCTGCGCTATTTCGATCCGCACAACTCAAGTGCTTTCGCGGATCCGGCAAAGTTGAAATATTGGGGCAGCGTCGACCTTTACCTGGGCGGCATGGAGCACACTACGCTGCACTTGCTTTACTCGCGTTTCTGGCACGAGTTCCTGTTCGATCAAGGTTTAGTGCCGACCCCGGAGCCCTACCTGGCCCGCCGCGGTCAGGGCATAGTGCTGGCGGCCGATGGCACTAAGATGAGTAAAAGCAAAGGCAACGTAGTTGATCCTAAGGAAGTAATTGACAGCGGCTACGGTGCTGATGCGCTGCGTCTCGCAATTACCTTCTTAGCACCCTATGACCAGACAACCCCTTGGAGTCCGGAAGCTTTAGGCGGCACCTACCGCTTCTTGCAACGCTTTTGGACTCTAGTCGATCAGTACCTGGACAGCAAAGCGGCGGCAACTAAAGGCGATACCGAGCTAAAAAAGCTTATTAACCGGGTTGGCAAGCAAGTAAGCCAGGATCTGGAGCAGATGAGCTTTAATACGGCCATCGCGGCTATGATGGAGGGTCTAAATGGGCTATATAAGCTAAAGGCCGCCGATCACTTCAAATCCAAAGACTGGCAGTGGGCGCTAGAGACCTTCACCAAACTTTTATCTCCGTTTGCGCCGCACCTCTGCGAAGAAATCTGGCAGCGTCTGGGCAATAAGCAGCTGATTCAGCTTGAGCAGTGGCCGGGGTATGAAGAGCGCTGGCTAAAACAGGAGAGCGTTAGTATCGCAGTTCAGATTAACGGTAAACTAAGGGGCGAGCTAAACTTAGCAATCGGCAAAAGCCAGGATGAAGTAGTTGCTTCCGCCCTCGCAGATCCTAAGATCCAGGCCCATCTAACAGGTAAAGAATTAAAGCGCGTGATATATATTCCAGACAAACTGCTTAGCCTGGTTGTTTAGAATATTGCCTTGGCGTTGAAATAGCTAGAGCTCATCTGCTAAAGTATAGGTAGAAGATAATATTAATCCTCACTAGTAAGGAGGAGTTTAGCTAAGATATGGGTAAACCCAAAAAACGGACCAGTCCTCGAGCTACCGGAGCCAGACGCAGTCATTTGGTGCTTAAGTTAGCACGCCAAGTTAACAAGACCTCACCAGTAAAGGTTAGAACGACCAAGCGCGAGAGCGGCAAGACGGCCGCTTAATTTTAATTGCACGGTCCGTTTTACTTTAAGTTAAGGCCAATAAGTCAATTAACTTAAGCTAAAGCCCAAGTTCAGTACTAAACTAAACTCTAGAGGTATAGCAAAAATGGCATCAAACCGACACTTAGGGCGCATTGTAGCTTTACAGACGCTATATGAATACGACTTCCGAACCGAAGCCGGTGATCAGAATTTTGATCTTGAAGAGGTGTTAAAACGTAATATTGGCAGATACGCCGAAACCGTCGACGATACCGACTTTATCCGGCAGCTGGTGGAGGGCGTGGTTAAAAACGCTAGCTCGTTAGATAGTGAACTGCAGCCGGTCGCTCCGGAGTGGCCGATTGATCAAATCGCCCGCATGGACCGGATTGTGCTGAGAATTGGCCTCTGGGAGCTAAAGAACGAAACCGACGTGCCGCCCAAAGTCGCGATTAATGAAGCTGTTGAGCTGGCCAAAGCCTTTGGCGGAGAAAATTCATCGCGTTTTATTAACGGCGTACTCGGAACTCTACTTAAGCTGTCGACTAAGGATCAGCTAAAAGCCGCCAGCCCGCAAAAGGCTAAAGCTACTCCTAAGAAAAAGACAGGCAAGAGAGCTTAATATGCACCGACCAAAACCGATTAAGGGTTTTCGGCGCTTGGTTACCAGGCGGCCGGAAATTGCCGAAGCGGTTCATGAGACAACCGCCGGGGGCATAGTTTGGCGCCACAACCCCAAAACCAATGAAACCGAGCTGCTATTAATCCAAGACGCTAAGCAGCGCTGGACGATACCGAAAGGCCATGTCGAGCCCAACGAAGAACCAAAAGCCACTGCCGAGCGCGAAATAAGGGAGGAAACCGGACTAAAAAGCATGCGCGTAATGAACTGGCTCGGGAAGGTTAACTTCCGTTACCGCCGCAGCCATACCCTGGTCTTAATGACGATGCATATTTACTTAGTGCAAGGATTAGGCGATACTGATGATTTGAAAGGCGAAGATTGGCTTAAAGACCTAAAATGGCTTTCGGCTAACGACGCAATAGATAAGATCGCCTACGAGGATATTGGCAAGCTGATTCTGCTCGGTTTAAAGCAGATCCGCGAAGCCGCACATTAGGATTTTTCTAGACCAATGAATGACGCAACCGCTTACCAGAAGTTCTCCCGGGATGTCCTGGGCTTCGAATTTAGGGACATTAACCTGCTAATTACGGCTTTTACGCACCGCTCGTATTTAAACGAGCACAAGAAAACGGTTCTCGAGCATAACGAAAGGCTGGAATTCTTAGGCGACGCCGTTCTTGAGATGGTTGTTACGGAGTACCTGTTTGTTAACTACCAGGAGCAGGAAGGCGTACTGACCAACTGGCGCAGCGCCTTGGTGCGCACTGAGAGTATCAGCGCCGCCGCTCAAAAGGGCGGTTTTGAGTCGATGCTGCGTCTTAGCCGCGGTGAAAGGCGCGGTACCAGAAGGGCTCGTGAGCAGATCCTGGCCAACACTTTTGAGGCGGTAGTCGGTGCCATTTATCTCGATCAGGGATACCTTATAGCTAAGGAATATATTAACCGGACCATTCTCTCGACCTTTAAGGACATCTTAAACAACGGTTCTTGGATTGACCCGAAATCCCAGCTTCAGGAAGTCGCTCAAAGCCGTGAGGGTTTAACGCCGGTATATAAAGTAATCGTCGAAGAGGGACCGGATCACGATAAATCTTTTACCGTAGGCGTTTACGTCGGCGGCAGACTAATCGGCCAGGGCAAGGGCCCAAGCAAGCAGGCCGGCCAGCAACAAGCGGCCAGCGAAGCCTTGCAAAGTTATCTGAAGCCATGATTAAAAAGCAGAGTCTTGTTGACTACAGGTTAGCTAATCTGTAAAATAGTTAACCATTGCCAACGTTTGATTAAGAGAAGGAATTAGATGCTAGTTATTCGGATGCAACGAACCGGTCGCAAAGGACACGCCATGTTTAGATTGGTGGTTCAAGATGCCCGTCGTACACCTACCAGCGGCAAGATTGTCGCCTACATTGGTTCATACGACCCTCATGCCAAGCAAGTTAGCTTGGATCAAGATAAAGCCGGCTATTATTTAGAGCACGGTGCTCAGCCCTCACCTCGCGTGGCTTCAATTTTAAAAGCCGAAAAAGTTAAACTGCCAAGTTGGGTCGCCGCGCCGAAAGTTAAATCCCGAGCGGTACGTAACCCGGATAAGCGACGCTCCACGGCACCGGCCGCAGCTGTTGAGGAAGAAAAAGCCGCCACTCCGACAGAAGCCGTAGCCGAAGTTGCCGCTATGGTAGAAGCGCCTGTTGAGCCAACTGCCGACAGCGAAACAGCGCCAACTCCAAGCGAAGCTCAAGCCGCCTAAAGCGGTCTTAATTAAAATGCTATACTAGATTTAACGCATAACTGTAGGGAGAAGGGTACTATCCATGAGTAACAGCATTGACCAGCAATTTGTCGAATACGTAGTTAAATCACTTGTCAGCAATCCTGACGCCGTATCTATTGAGCGGCGGATTGATGAAAAAGGGGTACTGCTGGAGTTGACCGTCGATCCGGAAGATCTTGGCCGGGTGATTGGTAAGCGCGGCGCCACCGCCCAAAGTATAAGAACCTTACTGCGTGCTTTAGGCACCAAGAACGATGCCCGCTACAATCTAAAAATTGTCGACAATGGCTTTCCTAGTGAACGCCGTGAGTCCAGAGCCAGCGAGAATAACGAACCGGTTGCTGCCGAAGAAACCAAAGAAGCCGCCGCTACCGAGCAAGAAGAACTAGAAACCAGTCTGCCTAGTAACGACGAAGCAACTGAAGACGAGCCGGAAACCAAAGATCGCTATAGCAAAACCAGGCGCGAGCTTGAAGAGATGGACGACCTCGATCTCTAAGCCGCCGATCGCCTAGACAGCTCATGATGCGCATTCAAGTTATTACTCTCTTCCCGGAGATGTTTAAGGGTGTGCTAAACTCATCGATGCTTTTTAAAGCGTCGGACAAGGGGATTGTAGACTACCAGCTAATTAACCTCAGGGACTTTGGTAAAGGACTGCGCAAGCGGGTTGACGATACTCCTTACGGTGGCGGTGATGGAATGCTCTTAATGGTCGATCCCCTGGTTCGGGCTATCGAACACGCTAAAAGCCTGGACCCTACGGCTTCGGTTATTTTGCCCACCCCGCGCGGCAAAATGTTTAAGCAGGATGACGCTAATCAGCTGGCGGCAGCGAACAAGGGACTAATTATTCTCTGTCCGAGGTACGAGGGCTATGACGAGCGGGTTACCAACTGGGTCGATTTAGAGTACTGTATTGGGCAGTATGTGCTGACCGGTGGCGAACTGCCGGCGATGGTCATTATTGATTCGGTGGTCAGATTACTTCCCGGAGTCCTTGGCGGCGCTAACTCGGCGCAAGACGAGTCTTTTCAGGGCAGCGATGCGGTGGAGTTCCCGCAGTACACGCGGCCGGAAGAGTACCGCGGTCTAGGCATTCCAAAAGTACTCTTAAGCGGTCATCATGCCGAAATTGCAGCCTGGCGCAAGAACCAGAAGAAGTAAGCTACAACTGCTATAATTTAAGAACCAGCTAATAGATACTTAAGGGGGAGATTAAATCATGACCTTAAAACTTTTTAAGATTAAGCCAGTTTACGCGCACTGCGACTTACCGTGCGGGGTTTACGATCCGGCACAGGCCAGAATTGAGGCCGAATCGGTGGTTGAAATTATGAAGCGCTATCCGAACTTCAGCCCTACCGATCAGATCCGGGCAATCATTATAAAAGAGGAACGCGCCGAACTGGTCAAACACCATTTAATGGTGCTTTGGGCGGACTACTTTAAGCCGGAACATTTAGAGCGTTTCCCGAAATTGCATGAACAGTTCTGGATGGCCATTAAGCAGGCCTCCGTCTGCAAACACTCCTTAGATGTTAGCGAGGGACAGAAACTGGTTGATCAGATTGATGAAATCGCCGAGATCTTCCGCCAATCTAAAACTGCCTAGAAGACATCTTCTGTTGCTGCGCCGGGTAGTTGGCGGCAGCATGAGCCCGAGATTAACTCCAGGACAGTTGCTGGTGGCCAGCGGCTGGTTTAAAACAATTAAGCCCGGAGATGTCTGCATTTTTTATCAGGGGGGATTAGAGAAGGTCAAACGTGCTGAGCGGGTTAGCAAAGACAAGGTTTTCTTTATTGGCGACAATTTGAATTTTAGCAGCGACAGCCGTCACTTCGGTTGGATTAAAAAAGAGTCGATTACGGCAAAAGTTATCTGGCCGAAAGTGCACAATAACTAAGCTTCAATGTAGCGGAAGCGAACAGTTGCGAAGATCAGCATCACGACGAGAGTAATCCCCATGGCGATTAAGTCATGCGAAATGGTGAAGCGCGAAGTGCCGTTCATTGCCCACCTAAGCGAGTCCACAGTATATGAAATTGGGTTCACCTCGGCAATAATCCGCAGCCAAGTCGGGACATGTGTTAATGGGTAGAGAGCACCGCTTAAGAAATAAAGCGGGAAGACCAGAAATTGGTTAATCGCCTGAAAGCCCTGCATGTCTTGGACAAATGATCCAATTGCCGAAGAAAAAGCCGCAATCGCTAGAGCTAACAGGCTCATGAAAACTAGGGCCATCAGGGTCATTATCCAGTGCAGTGGCCGAAAACCTAAAAGCAGGGAAATAAAGAAGACTAACGAGCCTTGCATCACGGCAGTTGTGGCACCGCCTAAAGCCCCGCCAATCATAATCTTAAAACGGCTGACCGGAGCGACCATGGTTTCCTTGAGAAAGCCGAACTGACGGTCAAAGATAATCATCGCTCCAAAGAACATCGCCGAGAACAGTACGGTCTGCACCATGATGCCGGGAACTAGGAAGCGCAGGTAGTCGCCCTGTCCGGCTTCTCTATATACCGAACCTAGACCGTAGCCTAAAGCCAGCAGGAACAAAAGCGGTTGACCGATAGCTCCAACAATCCGTGAACGGCTGCGGAAATAGCGTTTCAGCTGTCTTTGCCAGAGGATGTATATTACCCTCATCGCATGTTCCTTGCCCGGCGGATAGCGCGCCATGATTCATGGGGATCGACTTCTTCATCGCGGATAGTTCTACCGGTTAGAGCTAAATAGGCTTCCTCTAAGCTGGTGGTCTTGGTCTCGGCGGTTAACTCGGCTGAAGAGCCAATACGTAACAGTTTGCCGTGATCGATAATTGCAATCCGGTTGGCGTTGGTCTCGGCCTCCTCTAAGTAGTGGGTAGTAAAAAGAATAGTCATGTTTTTTTCTCTGGATAAGCTGTCGATGTATTGCCAAAGCAGGTTGCGCGTCTGTGTGTCCAGACCCAGCGTCGGCTCATCTAGGAATAGTACTTTAGGGTGGTGCAGCAAACCACGGGCAATCTCCAGTCGCCGCTTCATACCTCCGGAAAAGGTTTTAACCATGCTGTTGCGGCGGTCCCATAGGCCAACCAGTCGTAGCAGTTCCTCAATTCGAGGATTAACTTCGCCCTTCGCTACGTTATACATAACAGCATGCAGCTTCATATTTTCAGCTGCTGTTAAATCGGTATCTAGCGAGGGGTCCTGGAACACGATACCGAAGCTGCTGCGTACCGAGTCCGGATCTTTGGCGACATCATGCCCGTTGAGAATGAGCTTACCGGAAGTCGGCTTTAGCAAAGTGGTGAGCATCTTAATTGTCGTTGACTTGCCGGCGCCATTCGGACCGAGCAGAGCGAACAGCTCGCCCTCCGCTACATTAAAGGAAATATCCTCAACGGCCTTAACCTTGCCGTAGTGTTTAGTTAAGTGCTCAACCTCAATCACGCCAGGTCACCTTTAAGCTCAAAACCCTCGCCTTCGGCATAGGCTTTACCGCTTTCACGCAGGGGTATTTCTTTAAGCATGAATGCAAATATTAGGGTAATTGCGGCAACCGGAATCGCGTAGATAAATAAATCATGGAAAGCTAAAACGAAAGCCTCGAATATCTTGTCCTGAATTTGTAGTGGCACGTGAACAAGCCCCGAAGTACCGCCGGCAATTGAAGAGGCGTTTATCTTCCCCTTAAACTGGGGCAGCAAAGTACTTAAGTGGCTGTTGAGGCGCGTTAGCAAAATGGTACCAAATATTGCACCGCCGAAGCTGCTGCCAATACTTCTCGCAAAAGAGACAACTGAAGTACCGGCCCCCATTTGCTTGAAGGGAACTGAGTTCTGAACTGCTAAGACCGGCACCTGCATGAATAACCCGATGCCGAGTCCCAGCACGACCATCCAGATACCTAAAGTCAACTGAGTAGTTGAAAGCGTGAGACCGGAGAACAGCCATAGACCTAAGATAATTAGTATTCCGCCAATAATCGGGAAGGGACGGTAGTGCCCCCAGCGGGTAATTAGCCTGCCTGAGCTAATCGAGGCAACAAAGATGCCAAAGACCATCGGAAAGAGCATTAATCCAGACTTAATCGGGCTATAGCCACGTACGATCTGCTGGTATTCGGGAATATATAAAATGGTTGCGAACATCACGATCCCCGTCAATAAAGACAAAATTACGGAGACGCTGAAGATGCTGCTTCTAAAGAGATTAATTGGCATGATTGGTTCTTTAGCGCGCCGTTCATTAAGAATAAATAAGGCGCCGATTAAGACCCCGCCAATTAGCAGGCTGAGAATTTGCCACGAGCTCCAGGAGTAGGTAATTCCGGCCCAAACAGAAACAAAGATTAAAGCTCCGGCCGACAACGAAAGCAGAGATGCGCCACGGTAATCTATTTGGTGCTCAGTAACAAATTTCGGTAAATGGAGTCGGGTTGCAATGGCAATCAAGGCCAGTATTCCTAAGGGCACGTTAATATAGAAAATCCAGCGCCACCCGGAAACTCCCAGTAAGGTATTTTCATTGGCTAAAAAACCGCCCAGTAAAGGTCCGGCAATACTGGCAACACCAAAGACGGCGCCAAAATATCCTTGATACTTGCCTCGCTGCCGCGGCGGCACGACGTCACCGATAATTGCTAGAACCAAAGATATTAAACCGCCGGCACCTAGTCCCTGAAGCGCTCTAAAAAATACCAACTGATCCATGTTTTGTGACAGCCCGCTTAACGCCGAGCCGGCTAAGAAGATAATGATTGAAATTTGAAAGATTTTCTTGCGTCCGTAAAGATCGCCAATTTTTCCATATAAGGGTGTCGAGATGGCGCTGGTCAGCAGATAGGCGGTAGCGACCCAGGAAAGCTTGTTTAGTCCATGCAGATCACTGGCAATGCGCGGAAGAGCAGTAGCGACAATCGTCTGGTCGAGGGCGGCTAAGAGCATAGCCAGCATCAAGGCTGAGATAATTACCATAATTTCAGCGTGTGATCGGTCGCGACCCTCGAAAGTTGCGCCTTTATTGGCGACCGCCGCTGTAGCGTTCTTGTCGTTATTCATTATTGCTTAGCCGTTTCCTTAATGCCGTAGTTACTGGATAAATTTATAGCTAAGCGGGACAACAATTCGCCGAGCATATGAATGTCGGCAGCTGACCAATTAGCCAAAGCCTCGCTAAGCATCGCTAGGCGGACGTCAATAATTTTCTGCGCTAAAATCTTACCTTGATCACTTAAGTCTAAGATGTGCACCCGGCGGTCTTCGGTCGGATTGCGATTGATTAAGCCTTCCTGCTCAAGTTCATGGACCTTGCGACTAATCGAGGGAGCTTCAATCCCGAGTTTGTTTACTAAATCACTGAATTGCAGGGGTTGAACAGATAGCAGTCTTAAAATTGCAGCAGTGGGGCGATCGATCTGAGCGCCGAGCCGACGCTGAAAATCGTCCCAGTAACGGGGTCGTTTAGCAATCTTCATAACTTCGAATAGGGCAGAGTCAATTCGGGAAAGTTGGGCACTATTATTCATAGTTCCCCACTATACAATAGTTACTTAGGATAAGTAAATACTAATATGGTTGATTCGGATTAATTGCCTGGCCGGTATTTAAAGCACTGTTACTTGAAGACTGAAGTGAATTTACTTTTGTACTACCCTGCCCTGAGGCTGGCAAATTGTTCTGCAGGTTAATGGCATTATTGTTAAGCCCGCTTACTCCGGGAGCAGCTTGAGTACTGCTGGTGCCGGTAATAATCGGCAAGGCTGCTACATTACCAATCTTGCTGGTTGCTCCTATTCTTGGAGCTGGGGCGGAGTTATAGTGCAGCTGGTAAACGATTGCGCCAATAGCTAAAACTACAATAATTGAAACGACACTAAACGACCAGGCGGCTGGACGGGACAGGCTGCGGAATTCCGGCGTTCCAGCTTCAGCCTCGCTCGCAAAGTCTTGATCATCTTTTGATTCGAGTTCAGTTTTAATCATATTTTTATAATATCCTTCAAACTACATCTTTAGTGTAGCTGAAGTTGCTCTGGTCGTCCATTGCCGAGGTGGTATATAATAGTGCCGGTATAGCTAAAACATAAATGGCCTCACGCTTTTCGTATTACCACTCACCAACCAGTCAGCAGCGGACTCCTTTAAGGCCCCTTCAGCCGGTAAGGTCTACCCCGCCCGCTAAAAGAAACCAGAAAGGCTTTACTCATCTGGTTATTATGCTGATTGTCTCGGCGTTTTTAATCTGGGCGTCGGTCGCTGTGGCAAGTTTAAGACCAGCTAGCGCTGACTCGCCGATACCCGAGTTACGGTCCGGTCAATATGGAAACTGCTTGAGCGCGCTGTCTAGCAAAATAAAACCGGGTTCGACAGTTGTCGCTGCGAATTGCAACGGTCTGGCTGAGCAGAACTTTAATCTTAATTCCGGTCAAATAACCATTGACGGCAATTATTGTTTAACGGCGTCAGGATCAATTGTCGTACTGGACTCGTGCAACCAAAAAGACCAAAACCAGGGATGGCAAGCCGATGGGGTGGGGTATTTAAATCTTGGCAATAACCGCTGCTTAAGCATTCTAAAAGGTAGCGCTAAACAGGTCGGTACGGCAAGTTGCAATCAGCTAGATACACTAAATGAAACCTGGGTGCCAAGCATTTGGAGTGGCCAGTCAATCTATGCAACTTCCGATCCCAGCTGTAATCAGTCCAATTTAGGCCAAAGAGTAGCCTGCCAAGCCGAGCGGCAATGGCTGGCCTGGCAAACTCAGCCGAAACTGCATAACGCTCTGCTCTATGACTATACTGCCGGCAACCCTTACGAGGAGTGGTGCGCCGATTTTGTGAGCTACGTGTATAAGCAAGCCGGTGCTCCGTTCAGCAATGGCGAACGCGGTCAAAATGGCTGGGACGAATATAACGCCAATAATATAATTAACCAGGGCTTTACCTATCACGCCGCGGGAAGCGGTTATCTTCCTAAACCCGGGGACGTGGCCTACTTCACCTATTTAGGCGGTCACGTCGAAATAGTAGTCAAGGGCGGTGCCAACCCGGTATTTATCTATGGCGATTCCGGTGTTACTGACCCGATAACCGGCAACGGTAATATGGCCGAAAACCAAATTACCAGCGATGGAAGTTTGGGGCAACTTGAATACTACCTGTCACCAATCGGCAACTAAGAGCGTTAATCGAGAGTCAGCTTGGCTATTAATTTACTAAACTGGGCGGCTTCGCTTAAAGACAGCTTTGAAAGTAACAAGCTTTCCTTGCTGCATAACCTTTGCAGTAAAGCACTCCTAACACTTTGACCTTTGGGAGTTAATTCAACCATTTTGATACGATGATCGCTGGGATCCTCAAATCTTTGGACTAATCCTTTAACCTCTAGGCCGCCAATGATCCCGCTGACGTTAGATGGGTCGCAGCTGAATAACTTGCCGAAACTATTCATCGGCGTAGGATGATCAAGAAAACAGATAGTAATCGCTTGCATGCCACTCAAGCCGTGCTGATTGGCAGAATCAAATATCTGATGTTTGGACAACATGAGAAATTCAATAAATTTAAGGTAAGAATTTGTCTGTGTAGATTGGTTCATAAGCTCATCCCGGGTTTATTTTAGTTGACAATGTCAACTATTGTCCATGTATAATAGGGAACCATTCAACCTAAAAATAATTTCAAGGTTTAATTAATAAGGAAAGTAATAACTTAAAATGGCCCAGCCTTCCAGTGCTAAGAAGCACACCAGCCATTGGCTAATTCTAATCCTCATTGCTCTTGCCCAGTTCATGGTGGTACTGGATATTTCGATTGTAAACGTTGCGTTGCCGTCCATGCAGCGGGCTTTTTCTCTGACCACTGCCGATCTGCAGTGGATAATTAGCGCTTATACTCTAGCTTTCGGGGGTTTCCTGCTGCTAGGTGGACGGACTGCCGACTATTTCGGCCGCCGTTTAACCTTTCTATCCGGAATTAGCGTGTTCACTCTCGCCTCGCTTGGTACAGGCTTAAGCCAAAGCGGCACGATGCTGATTACCTTTCGAGCCATACAAGGCCTAGCTGCGGCGTTCATGTCGCCAGCCGCTCTATCGATCGTACTTGTCACCTATAAGGAAGGGCACGAGCGGAACGTTGCCTTAAGTGTCTGGGGTGCAGTGGCCTCTGGCGGCGCAGCGGTAGGCGTTCTCTTAGGCGGAATAATTACCCAGTATCTGACCTGGCGCTGGAACTTCTTTATTAATTTACCGGTCGGTATTTTCGTAATTCTGACCTCGCTTCGTTTACTCGGGCACTACAAAACCGAATCGGAGCGCCGAAGTCTCGA
>DAHWQR010000008.1 GCA_027340655.1 Candidatus Saccharimonadota bacterium | reverse complement strand
GTTGGGGACGGGAGTTCGACCCTCCCCACCCGCACCATTTGCCCCGGTAGCTCAGTTGGATAGAGCAGAGGACTTCTAAGCCTAAGGTCGTTGGTTCGAATCCATCCCGGGGCACCAAATATTGTGGATAAACATAAGCTTGGTGTGCTAATTTTGCTGGCTTTATGAAGTACAATATACAGATACCGAATCACTTTTATCCACATCGTTATGCACAATTTAAAGCTCAGGGGCTTGCATAATAAATACTGCCTGCTAAACTAGAAATTACCATCGTTGAGGTGGTTGCCATCGAAAGATGACAGACTAAGCCAGAAATGACTTAGTCAGTAAAAAGACCTGGCAACAGGTCTTTTTACTTTTATACGCTATTTACTTCTTAGCCATCTTGCCTTTTGCCTATTTTAATTGCATAATTATAGGTATGGAGACAAGTCCTCAACCTCAAAATGAGAACTCTCTGCCAACCAATTCCGAAGAGCTGGGGCTTTTTATAGACGCCCAAAGGAACAGTCAGTCATTTAAGGATATGTTTGAGCTGGGAGTCGCTTTAAGTGAAGAGATTGCTCATCTGTTAAATGACGTTCCGCCGATAGAACCTGCACCCTCTCAGAGGACTGAGCATTTAAGAAAAGCGCTGTCTAGCACTCTTCATAACTGCGATCCGACCCAAAAAGAGGAAATCGCTCTCATGCTTGATGCGAAGTTTGAACTAGTAAGTCAGGATTTAACCAACTTGCTCTCACCTGTAGCAGATATTACTGAACCGGCTAGCGAGCTTTCGGGGAGCTTTGTCTCAAAGGAAGAGTATTTCCGGTTGGCTAGAAGCTCTGGGATAGGCTCACCTCATGCATGGACTCATGGTTGGAATCGGGCCAGGTCATTAGGCCTGGTAGACGCGAACGAACAGCTAGATGTTCAAAAACTGAAAGTAATGTCTGAAAAATGGCCCAAAGATCGTCCGTATAGAGTCGGCCAAGCTACATTGTCGGTTTATCTCAAGCTAATTGAACAGAGTGAAGACCGCCCCGCCAAAACATAGCTTGCCCAATCGGTTGAAGTTTCGTATAATCACCCCTGTTGTTTAAGCTGATGGATACGGCGAATGTAGCTCAGTTGGTTAGAGCGCTGGATTGTGGTCCCGGAGGTCGTGGGTTCAAGTCCCATCATTCGCCCCAGAGTGGAATTGTTGTTAAGGATGCATTTGAAAATATTCACATTAATCGTTTCTAAAATTGTTAAGTTTTTTAGGGTATATAAGCTTTTTGGGCTAGCCCTGCTGTCGCTTGCTTTAGGCAGCGGCCTGTATTTAGGCGGCTTACACACTGCAGCCCTATGGGTAATGGCTACGGCGGCCTTGGCCGAGTGTCTGCCGCTAATCAAGGCAATGTGGGAAGACATCCGGACCGGCCGCTACGGCATCGATATCCTTGCTCTGAGCGCAATTATTGCCTCGGTAATCTTAAAGCAAGACTTCGCAGCTTTAGCGGTTGTTATTATGCTCACCGGGGGAAAAGGTCTTGAAGATTTCGCCGAACACCGTTCGCACCGTGAGTTAGAATCCCTGCTTAAGAACTCGCCGAAAAAGGCCCATGTAAGACGTGGCAACAAAGTCATAGACTTAGATGTCGACGCAGTTAAAATTGGCGATCGAATCATTATTAAGCCGGGCGAGGTAGTGCCGGTTGACGCCCTGATTTTAGAAGGGTCGAGCAGTTTTAACGAGTCCAGCCTGACCGGCGAAAGCCTCCCCGTGACTCACACAACTAACGAGCAGATCCTGAGCGGTACAGTCAACAACGAGCAGTTAGTTATCGCCAAGGCCGTCCGGACAGCCGAAAACAGTCAGTACCAGCAAATCATTCACTTGGTAACCGAAGCTGAGGCCTCAAAAGCACCTTTTGTACGCCTAGCCGACCGTTACAGCATTCCTTTTACGATAGCCGCCTACATCATTGCGGTAAGTGTGTGGATTATTAGCGGCCACGCGATTCGTTTCTTAGATGTAATTATTGTTGCTACGCCCTGCCCTCTTATACTAGCCGCACCGATTGCCCTAATATCTGGTATTGGTCGCTCCTATAAGTACGGGGTGATTGTTAAAACCGGTTCCAGCCTAGAGAAACTAGCTGAAGCTAAAGCCTTCGTTTTTGATAAAACCGGTACGCTGACCACTGGCTCGCTGGCTCTTGATAGCGTCAAGGCCTATGCCCCTTATAGCGAAAGCGAAGTGCTCGCATTGGCGGCCAGTACGGAGCAGAATTCAAATCATATTATTGCGGCGGCAATTATTAAAGCGGCCAAGGAAAGAGGAATTAAGGCGGCTAAAGTAAAGAACGTGACTGAGGTACCGGGGCAAGGTCTGCAGGCTATGCTGAAGTCCGATCACATCCTAATCGGACGAAAAGACTTTATTGCTAAGCATAATGTTAACTTAGGGAAAATACCGCCCAGCAAGGCCAGAACAACGGTCATAGTAGCCATTAACCACAAATTGGCCGGAGTGATCTTCCTCAACGACCAACTGCGCAACGAATCAAAACGGACTATTGAAGAGCTGTACCGACTAGGGGTATCTAGAACCGTCATGATGACTGGAGACAATCAGAGTACGGCCGATGAGATAGCTAAACAGGTGGGCATTAAAACCGTATACGCCGAAACACTTCCCGGCGAAAAACTTTACGCTTTGGAGGATATAAGAGAACGCCCCGTAGTATTCGTTGGCGATGGAGTAAACGACGCTCCAGTCCTAACTGGTGCCGATGTGGGCATTGCACTTGGCGCCCGTGGCTCTACCGCGGCCAGCGAATCGGCAAGCATCGTCATTATGCTTGACGACTTGGGCAAAGTGGCTACCGTAACTCAGATCGCCAAACAAACTTTCCGTATCGCCAAACAAAGTATTGTTGTTGGCATTCTTTTAAGCTTGATACTCATGGTTGTATTCGCTACTGGGAAATTCCAGCCAATTTACGGCGCAGTACTGCAAGAGGTGGTAGACGTAGTTGTAATATTCAACGCCCTGAGGGCACACATCATAAAAGTTACAGAAAAGACTACCTAAACCCGCTTCTTCGTCGTAGTCTTTAATGTTGTCAAGTCGTTAGTTGTGCTAACGAACCAAAAGTATGCCTTTTGGTATTTATAGCTTCGAAACCATTAAGCATCTATTAGTTGGTCGGGGTGATCCGATTTGAACGGACGACCTCAGCGTCCCGAACGCTGCGCGCTACCAAGCTGCGCTACACCCCGTTTTAACTATCCAAGTATACCACTCTTGCAATCTGTTCTGGGACATAAACTAGAAGAATACAATAAAATAATCTTGCTTTTTTAAACCGTTAGTGTTATAGTGTAACTTATGAGTAAACCAGTTACAACACAAAAATCGCTAGAGTTCTCTAAACAAAACTCGGTATTAAATCATGAGTCAAAGCGGACTAAACACCGAGCTAGGAATCTGGGTATAGTTGCCCTTTCTGCCGCAACTTTGGTTGCCGGCTATAATACATTCGAGAAAGTTGGCAAAATTAAGCCGGCCAACATCGAAGCAGTCTTAAGTGCTACCGATAGTCATAAGTTAGCTACCGATGGATTACCGGCTATAGAGGACGTCAAAGTAACGGCCAGCGATACTCCAATAAATTTCCGTAGCTCATGTAATTTTGAGAGCAGCGACGGCCAGCCGTTAGATAATATAGTTTATACCTTAAACCCCAGTGCACCAGGTCAGCCAAAGAATTCTTTAAATTTCAATGCCGCTATTCCAGTTAACGGACCTTCCGCAGACCCTAATATATCTTCTAGCGATACTTGGTTCGTTATACCTACCGGTGAGGGCAACCAAGCGCTCTGCTTCGATGCCTCTCAAGCAAGTCGAGGAAATGATTTTAGTAATGTTACCGTCGCCAACGGCGAGAATGCCGTGCTCAGTAACCCTAACGCTATCGTAAAGCTAGAGAACAATACTATATTTGTGAACGGCCAACCGCTACCGCATCAGCAATTAGTTAGTCAAAACTCATAATTAGTGCGGTCATTAATAACAAGGTTATTGCTAGCTATATCTGTGACCATGATGCCATGTGATTTAAATAGTGTGAGCAAAACAGAAATAAGATGTTGGATAAACTTCAGGATTGGAGCTTTGCGCTTCGCTAGTTAATTAGTTAATTTTGAAAACTAGCAGACAATTACTATAATCATCAATAGAAAACTATTTATAACAAAGATAATTAAAAAATATGAATCCAGATGATAAACAAGAGTACGTCCCGATTGCTGACGAGAAATTAAACCAAGGAGAGGAGCTTTCTCCTTTAGTTGCGGAACTACAACTAGCCGCATCGCGAATTCAGGACGGTACAGCCACCGATGCAGACCGCAACTTGGTAGAAGCCTTTAATCTTGGCGCCGCTGAAGCTGCCAAAGAGGTAGAAACACCCGGAGTGCAGGAGGCTAACCAAGAGACCGTAGAGTCCGAAACAACGGCTCCCCCGCAGCAAGTTGAACAACCTTCGTCTGCAAAGCCCGTAGAGGCTCCAATTAACAGCGCTACAGCTCAGGAAGCAGAACCAGAAAAACCAAACCAGCCAATTGCAGAAAATGACACAACAGACGAGAGCCACGTTCTGGTTGAGGACATGCTTGGAGCAACCAATCGACAGATTCAAAGAATAGCAGACGATATCGATACCAAAAAAGCCTGGGGAGATGAGGTTTCTGATCTCGAAACGGAACTCAAAGGTCACGAGGATATGCGCGACTACTTGCTAGGCAGGGACTACCGAGACAAGAGAGATCGGATCCATGATGCAAATACTGGACAATTTAAAGTCCTTGGTGATGCCAATAATGCACACGAAGAGAGTTCTAGCGATCAGCCTTATGAAGACCTTCCCTTGCTTAAAGACGGGGGACTCTTAGACAAATGGGCCGATGCCGAAGATCATGGCGATAAAACAATGTCATCAGATATACAGGATGAGATTTTTAGGCGCATTGAAAAAGAAGAAGCAATGGATGATGCGCACAAGCTTCAGCTGATAGATACTGTCGAAAAGGAGATGAATAAGCGTCGTGCGCATGCTCCGGAAGAGACCGAAACAGCTCCTGCTGAAAACGGTCAAGATGCTGAGGAAACTGATAAACAAACTGATGGAGAACCGTCAAACGAAAACCCGGAAGCAAAAAACAATGACGAACAAGAAGTTAAAGTCCCTCAGGCTCCTGAACTACAAGCCAAGAGGAGACTAGCTTTGGATAAAGCCATCGAGCAGTATGCTAAAGCTAAACTACGTGCAACGAGACTGTTTTCGGGCAAGAAAAGCAAGATAGAGTTTGAATCTAGCGCTGTCGTACTTAAAACAAAATTTAATCAATTCGTTAGTGTCATTCCAGAGACCATGGCAGTGGCCGATCAGGCTCTAGAAAACGCCCGTAATGCTAATAGTGCGGAAATAAGTGAAATCGGAAAACAGCTAGGTGAGCTTAACGATCAGAAACAAAGCTTTGGGGAGCAATATGACGGTTCGCTGGACAGTCAAATTAATGATTTACAGACAAAACTTGAGGCAGCCAATGAGACGAAAAAAGGCATAGATAGTGAGTACGAGCAGCGTGAGGGCAACAGACAGGCCTACATAACAGCTCGACTTATGGAAACTATGCATAGCACTAATCAGGCTGTCCTTAACGAGCGGGCTCGTTCTCATCCTAAACTAACCAAATTCATGAACTATCTTCGGTCGCACCCAAAGACTAGATTAGCGGTAAGCGCCGGCCTGACAGCACTTGGATTCGTCGGAGCATCTACATTTGACGCCCCATTAGTGGCACTAGCTACTGTCGGCAAGGGACTGCTTAGAGGTTACGGTTCTTATGATTTAGTGCAACAACTCGGCGAGCGTAAGGCCGCTAGAGATGTGTCCCAATCAGAGCTAAAAACAGTTGATGATTACCTAGCCTCCTCTACCAAGGAAGCGGCAACCTTACGTAACTATAAACGAGGTGGGGCTGTTGTAGGCTCAATCCTGGCCGTTGGTCCGATCGCATGGTCGCTAGTTGAAGGACACTCACCTACTTTAAATAGAGCTGCGCATAATGGCGCGCATCCCCAGCAACCCTCGTCTGTCGGTGACCATCCAACCCCAACCAATTCACTGGACATTAAACCTGTAGATGGCAGTACCCTTCCTTGGGACTACGCTATGAATTCGCACTTAGGTAATCTTTCGTCACGTCTACCGGAACTTGTTAACAATCATTACGGCATTCATTTCACGGGTAATGGTTTAAGCGGTGGCCAAGGGGCAATTGAGAGCGTAACGATTCCCGGCCAAGGAACCTTCACAGACCTCGGACATATTAACGGAGCGATTCAATTTATCTTAGGAGGAGGCAAATAATGACCGCTGAGGAGATAATTCAGAAATTAGGCATCGATAAAGTAGACCCCGAAACCCAGAAGGTACTCTTAGACAACCTAGCCAATACTGTTGCTACCAGAGTTATGGCAGAAGTATCTGAGCGTCTTAGCGATGAAGATCTTGATCAATTAGATGCTCTAATCGACAAAAACGATGAAGGCGCTGTTGAGTGGTTTGTAAAATCTAAGTTTGAAAACTACGACGAGTTTGCCGCTAAAGTTGAAGAAGAAGTAATCGATGAACTGGCGACCAATAAGCGGGCTATAGAAGAGGCCTACAAGAACGGCGAAAGCCCAGTTACCAAACTTAATCTTTGATTGCTTAACCACGCTAGCGGAAATACACCTCGAGTGGACACATTCATCCCTCTAGGAAGCCAATTGAGTGAATAAAAATACTTGGTCGATAGAAACGGATGCTTCTCGAACTATTTAAGTATATTACAGAGAATCCAGAGTCATCTGGGAAGTTGCTACATGAACTAAGGATGATCGAATATAAAAAGCCCAATTCAATAGAAGGCTTGGTATTTTAGTTTAGAGGCTGCGAATTGGTAATTCTTTTACCCCAAGCTCAATAAGCGTTTTATCGTTAGTCACGAATGATGTTGCTTTATACTCAATCGCAGTCGCAATGTGTATAGCATCATAGCCATACATCTTCTTGCCGTATTGTTTGGTTAGTAAGGTTGCTCGCTCACATATAGCCAGTGTTACAGGTACAAATCTAGTTGCACTGAAGTCGCTTAACACGTCTATTAGTTTTTTATCTAAATCGCTATCTTGTAGAACTAAACCGGTTACCAATTCCTGCCAAGCTAAAACTGAAAGTACCGCACCTTCATGCTCACCTTGTTGCACGATAGTCTGGGCAGCTTTTGACCAAGCGCTAGTACCCTCAAACGCATAGATCAGTATATTTGTATCGTAGGCTATCATTTAGCTAGCTTTTGGCTTAGGCTGCATTGAATTACGTAATTTCCTTGTATACTCGGCAGCATCTTGGCCGTTTGAGGTCCATGCATTAGAAAGCGACCCAAAGTGTTTCTCTATAGGCAACTTACTTGATAGTTGCAAATTACCATCTTCTGCGACATTAATGGTGATACGAGAACCTGGCTGTAACCGCAAACTCTCACGCAGGCTTCTAGGTAAAGTTACTTGGCTCTGAGAAGAGACTTTTAGTGTATAGGAAGTAGTTTTCATGCTACAGAGTATACATGATTCTACGAATAAAATAAAGTGAGTTTATTTACTTTATTTGGTCGGGGATAGAGGACTCGAACCTCCGGCCTCCGCGTCCCAAACGCGGCGCGCTAGCCAACTGCGCCAATCCCCGCAATCAGGGGTAGTATAGCAAAAAGTTTGGTCTAATCATAAATCTGATTCAGGGATTCAGCCGAAAGCGCCAAACCTGTTCTCGGATTAACTTCAAAGATCAGTCCATTCAGTTGCCACGGTTTCGCTGATTCAAGAACGTTTGCGTTGGTTTTATTATCTCGCCAGCGCTGAACTATAACCTCTGTTTTTACTCCCAGGCTGGCATTGAGCGCTCCAACCATACCGACGTCAGTTATGTGCGCCGTGCCTTTAGGAAGAACCCTAGCATCAGCTGTTGGCACATGCCAATGGTCCCCAATGACAGCGCTAACCCGGCCATCAAGATACTGCCCGATTACTACTTTCTCGCTGCTAAAGTCACCGTGGAAATTAACAATCGTGGCTAAGCGGGTCACGTGTTGTTCTTGCTCTAGGATTGAGTCAACTACTGCTAGCGGGTTATCCATGACAATGCCGCTGTTTCGGCCGACTGTCTGTCCAAGCAAACTAATTACCAGCACCTTGCCTAACTTAGTTTGCGCATACTTATATCCTAATCCAGGAGTGCCTTCCGGATAGTTGGCCGGCCGAATGATCGGCTGCGCCGGATCGGCAAGCAGATCGTAACTGGATTTCTGCCAAAGTGTCCAGTTGCCACCGGTACAGAAGTCAACACCAGCCGCGCGCAGTCTTTGGTAGTCCTCAGGGCTACAGCCCTTACCGCTAGTAGTGTTTTCGGCTTGGGCAAGCACGAAGTCCAAGTTGTAGCGGTCTCTTAGTTTGGGTAGATTGGCCTCAACTAGCTCTAAGCCGACACTGCCCATTACATCTCCCAAATAAAGGAAGCGGACTTTACTTGGCAAACTCAATGGCTCTGGTCTCCCGAATAACGTTGACCTTAATTGTGCCCGGGTATTGCATTGAGGATTCAATCTTAGTGGCAATGTCCCGTGCCAAACGGATGGCACTTAAGTCGTCAATTTGTTGCGGGCGCACAAAGACCCTAACCTCGCGACCGGCGCTAATAGCATAGGTTTTATCGATGCCACTAAAGCTGTTTGCAATGTTTTCCAGTTCCTTCATTCGTTCGGCAAAATTCTCGGCACTGATGTTCCTGGCGCCAGGACGAGAGGCGCTAATGGCATCGACTACGCGGATGATTAGTGCTTCAACACTGGTAGCTTCCATGTCGTCATGATGCTGTTCGGCAGCCAACGCAACTTCTTCAGGTGCGCCATACTTGCGTAGCATCTCGCCAGAAATATGGTGGTGTTTGCCTTCCATTTTATGGGTCAGTGCCTTTCCTAAATCGTGAACCAGAGCCGCATACTTAACAGTCTTAACGTCGGCGCCAAGCTCTTCGGCAATCATACCGGCAATGTGAGTCATCTCAACTGAATGCTTAAGTACGTTCTGGCCGTAGCTGGTGCGGTACTTAAGTTCGCCAAGAAGATGCAAAACTTCTTTCGGTATACCGATGACACCAACTTCTCGGGCGGCATCTTCTCCTGCACGTACGACATCTTTCTCGACATTAGTTCGCGCTTTTTCAACCACCTCTTCAATACGTCCCGGGTGAATACGACCGTCTTTCATTAACATCTCTAGTGCCTGTCTAGCTACTTCACGGCGTACCGGATCGAAAGAACTAAGAACTATATATCCCGGGGTATCGTCAACCATAATGTCAACGCCGGTAGCTCGCTGCAAGGCCTGAATATTACGGCCTTCCTTACCAATAATCCGACCCTTCATCTCTTCGTCCTCAAGTTTGACCGATGTAATGGTGCGCTCGGCGGTCACTTCGCTGCTCATGCGTTCCATAGCGGTAGTAATGATTAAGGCAGCGGCTTCTTCGGCATTTTCTTTAGCCTCGTTTTGAAGCTTGGCAATTAAGTTGACCAAATCGTTCCTGATATCTCTTTCGGTCATTTGCATAAGTTTTTCCGCAGCTTCCGCCTTGGTTAGCTTGGCAATTTTTTCCAGCTTATCCTGCTGCTTAACACGGATGTCGCGAATTTCGTCTTTCAGTTTTTCGATTTCATCTTCGCTGTCCCGTAATTTCTGATTACGTTTATCTAGTTCATCGAGTTTCTTGTCTAGCGATTCCTCCCTAACAACCAGACGATTTTCGAGATCCTTAAGCTCCTTGCGTCTGGACTGTTCGTCGTGGCGAGCTTCTTCGGATAACCTGGCAGCTTCTTCCCTAGCCTGGGTAGTTATTTTCTCAATTTCTTTTTCGGCTTGCTTGCGCTCTTTTTCAAGCTTAGCTTCAATGTCTGTCGTTTTGCGACGGGTAATAAAATTACTGGCACCAAATCCAGCTCCAAGGCCCACTACACCAAATACTATCGACAATACAAAAATCATCTTCTCCCTTTCTGGTATTGAAGGCTACTCTATAGAGATGACTCTACGCGCTTAATCACGAACGATCGCTTTCACTTCACTAGTCCGGCTTACCGGCAGTCGCCAATCTCTAAAAAATAAACCTCAAAATTACTTAAATACGGTTATATACAGGGGCCTGACTTTAGGAAAACTCATCTCTCCAACAATCAAGCTCTGCACATAAATATACGCTTAAACGTCTACCGAGGTCAATTAGTGAAACTAGAAACTCTTATTTGCGCGGTTTGGTGGTGCGTGCCGGGGCGCCATAAATTGGCATAACCAGATGCTCATTCTCTCCGTCTTTGAGCATTGCAACGATTCTCGTCTGCCAATCTGTGCCATTTGCCTCGACAATCGGCAGGTTAAGTCCGTAGGCGAGCGCATTGGCGACGCTGTGCCCAATTCTTAATGAGGTAAAGCTACCCGGACCGCTATAAACGCCTATCGCATCTAAGTTATCGGGTCGAAGTTTGGCTTTTTTGAGTAGTTGCTCGAGCTGCTTATTAATCGATTCGGCCAGTTGGTGGTCTGCCTCCCATATATGCTTATGCAAGCACTTTTCGTCTTGGTAGATATAGAGCTCCGCCAACTGCAGGTCTGAGCGGATCATTAGTATTAACATCAGGCTTCCTCCTCAAATAAATAAGTATAGGCTCCCGGATAGGCGATCTCGGCTTCTCTTGATCCGGCAGCTGTCGGCTTAAGGGTAAGCTTGACACGCTCAGGTGGCAATACTTGGTTCAGTTCGGAGCCCCATTCAATAACCACCACCGAATGTCGATCGGATAACGTCTCAGACAGCATTTCCTTCAGCTCTCCCGGATCACTTAAACGAAAGAAGTCAAAGTGAGCGATATTTATATTTTGCGCTGCGTAATCGTTGCGGATTGTGAAGCTTGGACTGCTCACCGGCTCACTAATCCCAGCACCCTTAGCGAGTCCAATCACAAAGGTGGTCTTGCCGGCACCCAGATCACCAATCAGTTCAATCGTCTCCCCGCCTTTAAGGCGTGAGCCAATCTTGAAGGCAAAGTTAAGGGTCGCAGACACATCCTTTAACATAACCTTGATGATTTTAGGCTTACTGGTAATATCTGATTCTTCCATCGCTAAAACTAATTATCTGACTATTGGCGCCAAAACTCCAATTCCCTGATGCACTCTCCCCTAGCGGCAAATTCATTAAGCGGATTATACTATGTTTAAATATGCTT
Source organism: Candidatus Saccharimonadota bacterium (assembly GCA_027340655.1). Lineage (GTDB taxonomy): Bacteria > Patescibacteriota > Saccharimonadia > Saccharimonadales > UBA4665 > JAJZWH01. The sequence continues at coordinate 4,807 of DAHWQR010000008.1, read as the reverse complement.
CAACTAAGCGCCACGCTATTAAATAAGCCGGTTATGTCCTTAAGGACTGGCGCCCAGATAGCAACCGTCTACGCGCCGATTATTAACCCGGACAATCTGAAGCTTGAGGGTTTCTACTGCAAGGATCGCTTTAGCAACAAGACATTAGTTTTGGTCTATCAGGACATCCGTGAATTACTGACAAAGGGTTATGTGGTTAACGATCGCGACTCATTGAGTGAACCCGAGGATTTGATCCGCCTAAAGGACGTTATTAATTTAAACTTCAACCTTATTGGCAAGCTGGTGGTTACCGTCAATAAAAGTAGGGTCGGCAAAGTAAATGACTATGCGGTTGAGGTTGAGACAATGTATATTCAAAAGCTCTATGTTTCGCAGTCCTTATTAAAGAGCTTTACCGGAGGTAACCTAAGCATCGATCGCAATCAGATTAATGAGATTACCGATACCAAAATAGTGATTAATGAATTGGCAGCCAGCAATCCGGCTACCGCTCCAGCGGCAATTATTTAAACTTTCGCGTCTTGATTGGCGGACGCCCAATTCTTTTTTCAATTTCCGTATAACTGAAACCTTGGCGCAATAAGTAGCGAAAGAAGCGTGCCTGATTTCCACGATAGCGCTCGCGCCTCAGGCTAATTAGCTTGTCTAAAGCTTGGGCGTCATCATAACCTGACGCGTCGATTGCTGAAGCTATAAGTTCTGGGTCAATTTGTTTCTGTTTCAGCTTAAGCGCCAGCATGTTGCGACTAAGCGGCTTGAGCAGCTCGGCGTCATGAACATAGGCCGCGGCAAGCTTCGACTCATCAATAATCCCCAGTCTTGTAAGTTCTTTAGTAATCGAGTTTACTGACTCAGAGTCGCAGCCATGGCTCTTCAGGTAACGACCCACCTCAACTTCCGAACGTAGACGGCGATCAGCATACTTTAAGGCACTCAAGTAGTAGGCGGCGTATTTAATCCGGCTGACTATTCTCGAATAGGTGGCTTCATTAATCTCACTGCCCCGAGAAAAACCAAAGCTTATAACATCGTCGGCGGTCAGATACCCTAAAGGCTTATTGTCTATCGACACCCTATACATCCCTGGCTTATGAGGCATGCTATCGATTGCCGTAATTTTCATGACACTCCTCTACGTTCAGCACTAAATCTAGAAACGGCGACTAAACCTTAGCTTCTGCTTCTTGAGCCAGAATTGTACTAATCAGTTCGTCCATTAGCTTAGGGTTATTCTTGAGGAAGGTCTTGGCTGCTTCCCGCCCTTGGGCAATTTTTTCACCCTTATAGGCATACCAAGCACCGGATTTCTCAACCAAGCCACGTTCAGCTGCCATATCTATAACGTCACCGGTTTTAGATATTCCCTCGTTATACATAATGTCGAACTCGGCTTCTTTAAAGGGCGGTGCAATCTTGTTTTTAACTACTTTTACCCGGGTGCGATTGCCGATTACTTCGTCGCCCTGCTTGATTTGACCGATACGCCGAATGTCCATGCGCACGCTGGAGTAAAACTTAAGCGCGTTACCGCCGGTAGTAGTTTCGGGATTACCGAACATCACGCCAATCTTCATCCGGATCTGATTAATGAAAATTACTGTGGTCTTGGAGCGCGAAATGACTCCGGTTAGTTTACGCAGAGCTTGACTCATTAACCTAGCCTGCAATCCGGGCAGACTTTCACCCATATCACCCTCAATTTCAGCCCGCGGGACCAGTGCGGCAACTGAGTCGATTACAATCAGGTCAACCGCATTGGAACGCACCAAGGTCTCGGTAATCTCGAGTGCCTGTTCGCCATTATCCGGCTGAGAAAGCAGTAGATTCGCAACGTCAACCCCAATCCTTTTAGCATAGTTAGGATCCATAGCGTGCTCAGCATCGATAAATGCTGCCGTACCACCGTGCTTCTGGACTTCGGCAATTGCATGCAAAGTCAGAGTGGTCTTACCGGAAGACTCCGGGCCGTAGATCTCAACTACTCGGCCTTTAGGTAAGCCCCCGCCCAATGCTAAGTCTAAGGATATGCAACCCGTTGATGAGAACTCTATGTTACCGCTGACATGTCCTTCACCCATTTTCATGATGGCACCTTTACCAAACTGTTTTTCAATCTGCTCCATGGCTACATCAAGAGCTTTAGCCTTACCGCTAACGCTAGATTCCTTAGCAGGCAGTTCGCCTTTGCTCTTAGTTGCTCCGGACTTAGTTTGCGCCATAAATTTCCCTTCCTCCGCTAACCCGCATACTTATGTCAGGTTTCACTTTACATTTAATACTACTATACGTTTATTGACGGCAGAGACAAAGCATTACCGCTTAAGGTTTTTAAGAATAAATTAATTACGCCCTAAGGCTTAGCTTTTTATGCCCCGTATTGTATACTTAACGCTAAAGGTTAAAGTGGGCTTATATCTAAAAAGCAAACATGCGCATCGCCGATAAACTCGTCGAGGATTTCCTGCAGCAAAGCGGCAAAGTTAGTGCCGATCAGCTGACTCAACTCCGTTCACAGGAGAAAAGTGAGAAACGTCCGCTGCAGGATCTGGTTGTAGCTGGCAATATCTTAAGTGAAAACGAACTGACCAAGCTATATGCCAATGCTGTTGACGTCCCTTTTGTCGAACTGAACCCTAAAGATCTTAAACGGGAGCTCTTAATGCAACTTCCGGAACGGATTGCCAGGCAATATAACGCCGTGGTGTTTGATGTTGATGAAGACGGCGTGAGATACGTCGCTATGGCCGACCCGGACGACATTCAGGCGGTTAATTTCCTGCAGAAACAGCTTGGTAACAATTTGAGGGTTTACGTTGCACCGGAGAGCCAAATTCAATCAGCGCTCGATACTTACAGAGGCAATATAGAGGGTGAGCTCACAAAGGTGATCTCCAGCGATGAATTAAGTTCAGAGGAAGATGAAGGTACGGTAGATGAAAACGACCTTAAAGAAGATTCGCCGATTGCCCAAACCGTCAATTTAATTATTGAATACGGCGTGAAAAACGGTGCCAGCGACATCCATATTGAACCCCGCGAAAAGTATGTTGTAGTGCGCTACCGCATTGACGGCATATTACGCGAGGCCAACAAACTGCCGCGGCGCGTACTAAACGCTCTGGTCAGCCGAATTAAGATTCTAGCTAACCTAAAGATTGATGAACACCGGGCGCCGCAAGACGGACGCTTTAAGATTGCAGTCGGCAGCCAGGTATTTGCACTTAGGGTATCGACCTTGCCGATTGTTGACGGCGAAAAGGTAGTAATGCGAATTTTAAACGAATCGGTAAAAGCTGCGACTCTAGAAGAGTTAGGTTTTTGGGGTGACGCCCTCAGATTGGTGCAGCAAGCGATTGTTCAGCCCCACGGCATGATCCTGGTAACCGGCCCGACCGGATCGGGAAAGTCTACTACCCTGTTTAGCGTATTGTCTTTGCTCAACACCCCAAGTGTTAACATATCCACCGTTGAAGATCCGGTTGAATACCGAATTCAAGGAGTTAACCAAACCCAAGTTAATCCTCTGGCGGGGATGACCTTTGCAAACGGCCTGCGTTCGCTACTGCGCCAGGATCCGAACATTATTATGGTCGGCGAGATCCGAGACACCGAAACAGCTGATTTGGCAGTACAAGCCGCGCTGACCGGACACTTAGTATTCTCAACTCTGCACACCAGCGACGCCGCAACTTGTTTACCGAGATTAATGGATATGGGGGTTGAGCCATTTCTAATTGCCAGTACCGTAAGAGCGGTTATTGGCCAGCGCCTCGTTAGACGTCTCTGCCAGGAGTGCCGCGAGGAGTATGAACCAGATAACGGCGTAATTTCCCGCATAAAAGAAGCTTTTTCACTGAAAGACTCTCAGGATTTTGCGAAGATCAACGAGCTTGAACGACAGGCCTTAAAAGACGGAATCGGCACTCATGACGACAGTGGCAAGGAAGTGGTTAGCGAATTAAGTAGTAGCGAAAAGACTATTGCTCGTTTGTGGCGAGCACATGAAGATGGCTGTGCCGCTTGCAACCATACCGGCTACAAAGGACGCATCGGAATCTATGAAGTAATGGATAACAGCCAGTCGATTCAAAAAGCGATTGTTTCCAACACTACCAGTGAGGCGCTTGAGTCTTTAGCCGAAAGTGACGGCATGATTACCATGCACGTTGACGGCCTAATTAAAAGTTTGCGCGGCGAGACCACCCTAGAGGAAGTTTTACGAGTAACATCGAGAACTAAGGACTAGACGATGCCTGACTTTGAATATACGGCACATCTTAAAACCGGACAGTTGCAGAAAGGAACGATAACCGCTCGGGACAAGACCTCGGCAATGGCCGCCTTACGCGAGAATCAGCTGCTGCCGATTATCATAAAAGAAATCGGTAAGAAAAAAGGCTTGTCTATGGAAATTACTTTGCCGGGCGGTGGCAAAGTAAAGCCTAAGGACTTGGTTATTTTCACGCGTCAGCTTTCGACAATGGTAAATGCCGGGGTTCCGCTTTTGCGTTCACTAACGCTTTTACGCGATCAAACAGATTCGCTTCCCTTAAGAAAAGCACTCTCGGCAGTTACGAACGACATTCAGGGTGGAGACAACTTAAGTGACGCCTTATCTAAACACCCTAAAGTTTTTTCTCCCATATATGTCAACATGGTGCGTGCCGGTGAAGCCGGAGGTATTTTAGATAAAGTATTAGACCGACTCGCCGTTCAGCAAGAAAAGGACTCTGCTTTGCGCGGTAAAATCCGTGGCGCCATGATCTACCCGGCAGTCATCTTCACGGTAGTCCTACTGGCCTTT